>CAWUUP010000045.1:0-4292 GCA_963925255.1 uncultured Luteolibacter sp. | reverse complement strand
GATCACGTTCCGCGGTGTGCCGGAAGGGATGCTGCGCCAGTTTGCTCCGGAGATCGAGATCATTGATGGAGATGAAAGCGAATGGCTAAAGCGTGGCGATGCGGCCTTGTTAGGAGAGCAATTTGCGAAACGGCGCGGGCTCAAGCCCGGAGATAAATTCGATGCGGTAGGGATCACGGTTCATGTGGCGGGAATCATTCACTCGCCCTTTCCACAGGATAACAACGTGGCGTATGTGAAATTGAATTTTTTACAGCAGGCATCCAAAACCGGCTTGGGTATCGTGACTCAGTTTAATGTTCGAGTGGATAAATCCTCAGATTTAAAGCCCGTAGCAGCAGCAATCGATGCTCGTTTCAAATCGGATCAGATGCCGACCAATACGCGTCCAGAAAAAGCCTTCTTTGCGGAGGCTGCCGGTCAACTCATCGAGCTAATCGGATTCACACGTTGGCTTGGGATCGCTGCGGTGGTGGCAGTGGTTACTCTAGTAGCCAATGCAATCTCGTTGATGGTGCGGAGTCGGGTGAAAGAGAACGCTGTGCTGAGAACATTAGGTTATCCAAGCCGTGCGATCATGTTCTTGGTGCTCAGTGAGGGTGGGTTATTAGGGTTGATGGGTGGACTTGGCGGAGCAGGATTTGCTTGGGTATGTTTACGCTGGCAGAGCTTTACCATGGGGAGTGAAGGACAAACGCTCGCTATTCTACCTCAATTTTCCACGGTACTATTCGCAATCACTGCCGCGTTATTACTGGGAGTTATCGCTTCACTTCATCCCGCGTACATCGCGATCCGCCAACCCATCGTGAAATCATTACGGTCATGAAGATGAAAGCGATAGACCGCTGTTCTTGGTTCCTAGTTCCTATTTCTTGGTTGAGCTGCGCGCTCCGCCACTCCTCTTCATTGAGGTTTAAAGTTTAAAATTTAAAGTTTATGCTCCCTCTATCCTACGCACTCAGAAACCTCTTTCGGGATAAATCCCGCCTGTTCCAGACGGTGGGTGGTTCGGCGTTGGTGGTGATGTTGGTGATGGCAGCGGCTGCCTTGAACGAGGGGATGAAGCAGGTGCTCTCGGCTTCGGGTTCTCCTCGAAATGCGATTTTGCTCGGTGCTGGAAGTGAAGAAAGTATGCAGCGAAGCGAAGTCAGTGCGCAGTTGTCTGGAATTGCGGAAGCGACGATACGCGGTGTGTCGAAAGTGATGGGTCGGCCGGCGGCCACGCCGGAAATTCATTACATGTCAGCCTTGCAGACCGAGAGCGGAGGAAAAGGGCAGGGCTTGTTTCGTGGGGTGACGCCAGCCGCCCTGCTCGTGCATCCGGAGGTGCGTTTGACCGAGGGGAATTTTCCGCGTGCGGGTGAGGTGATGGTCGGGAAGCTGGCTTGGCGGAAGCTCGGTTTCTCGGAGAGTGATTTAAAGATAGGAAAAAAAGTTTTTCTAGATCGATCCGAAATGAAGATCTCCGGAATTTTCGCTGCGCCGGGTACAGTGATGGAATCTGAAATCTGGACGGTGATTGGAGACATACGTATGTTGGCACAGAGAGAGACCGTCTCGGCTGTGGTGCTTCGCATGGATACGCCGGCAGATTTTTCAGAAGTGGATTTATTCGCGCAGCAGCGCTTGGATCTTGAGCTCAGCGCGATGCGTGAAAGTGATTACTATGCGGCGCTGGGAGATTTCTATAAACCGATACGTATTATGACATGGTTAACGGCTGGATTGGTCGCAGCAGGGGCGATCTTTGGTGGATTGAATACGCTCTACGCAGCATTTGCATCGCGTATCCGAGAGCTGGCGACACTTCAAGCGATTGGCTTCGGACGCTTAGCGATCTTTTTCAGCTTAGTGCAGGAAAGTCTCGTCGCTTGTTTGGCTGGAACCTTGCTCGCTTCCGCTTTTGCATTATGGCTACTAGACGGCATCACCATTCCATTTTCCATCGGCGCCTTCACCATCGGCATCACGCCGGGCGTGGCAATGATGGGCCTACTCACAGGAATTCTATTGGGAATCCTAGGTTCCATTCCGCCTGCCATCCGTTGCCTGATGCCCGCCTTGCCAAAAGCTCTCCGTTCATGAACCTACAAAAAAGAAATTGAACCACAATCGCAGCGCAGCGGAGATGGCCGGACTGTATTATCAGAATATATCCGGCAAATGGACACAGATCAACGCAGATGAATGTAGGTTATCAAAACCTCTTCAATTATTAACTTTCTAGCTCTCGGATATTTATTTAAATTTTTTCAATTCTCTCACATCTGCGTTCATCTGCGGTTCAATTTTCTAAAATCCTCCAACCTCATCAAAACTATGAAACTTACCAACATCTCCATCGCCCTCATCGCCATGCTTTCGCTGCATGCTTGCAAAAACGAAGAATCCAAACCAAGCGTCGAAACCCAAGCACCCGATACGGCTCTCGCCGCTTATTTTGTGACCGAGACCCTGCCGGACGCTCAATCCATCCACATCGCCCGCACCACCGCGAAACCCGGTGATGCGATCACCCTTAAAGGCGAAATCATGGGCCGTGATAAAGTTTTCGTCGATGGCCGGGCGGCCTTCATTCTTGGTGATCCTGAGAAACTCACCACGTGCAATAAAATGCCAGGTGATACATGCGAGACCCCATGGGATGCTTGCTGTGATACATTGGAGCTCAAAAAAACCGCCACAGTTTCGATCCAAATCCTCGGCGAGGACGGGCGTGTACTTTCCAAGGGCTTGAAAGGCGTCAACGGACTCAAAGAACTCAGCTCCGTAACTTTGGCTGGAGTTGTCGATCAAAGCTCGACGGAAGAGAATTTTGTTATTAACGCGAACCAGATCCACGTGGAGATGAAGTAATTTTTAAGAACTGGACCGCGCGACTCCAGCATGCCCCGATGTAGTCGGCGGTCACGCTTAGCATCGGAATCTTGCAAAGCCGCGCTCGGACACGCATGGTCGAGAGCTTGCGGCCAAGTTCCTATTCCCTCGCCTCCGGCCCGGCCACTGGTTCCTTCAGCGGTCTAAACTCCAAAAGCAATTTTCCAGCATTCATCTTATTTATTAGTTGCTAAAAGCCGCCGATAATTCAGAATGAATTCCTATTTTGACATCTGTGCATAAAATTTGAATCGATCTCATTATGTATTCTAAAGCCACCAAGTCAGCGACCATGATTGCCTGCGCAGGTCTGTTGCTCTTTTCCGCTCAACAATCCGCCGCCGTTGTGCTGTTCTCCTTTGGCTCTTCAGGTGCATGGCTCAACGTCAACACCAGCAACACCCTTGTATGGAATTTTCATTGGAGCGGCAATACGGGATACGGTTTTAGCTCAACAGATTTTCAGATCTCAGCTGAACCTAGCGTTTCTAACACGGAAACCATCTTGTTTTCTCTTTATAATTCTTACGGTGGTGCAGCGGGTGGTGGCAACAACTTGATCGCCGGTCAATCAGGCACGTCTCTGACTGAGTTACAAATTACTGGATCATCCAATCAGTTCACCTTCGGCCCGCTCACGCTTACGGCTGGTAATTATTCTATTCAGTTATCAAGTGCCGTAAGTGGAGGCAAAAATGACAGTTTCCAAGTCAAGGCGAACGCTTTGGTGCTCGTGGATTCGGTGAATGGCGCTTTACCGAGCAATTTGTATACGACGGACGGCAACACGACTGGCACATCTACTACTGTTATTCCGGAAACCTCGTCCTCCGTCTTGGCGGCCTTGGGTGTTCTTTTTATGCTCTCCTCACGCCGCCGCAACAAGGCAGCATGAGAATCAGACTGAGCTAGTTATTTTTAAAAGAGGCAAATTCTTCGGACTTTGTCTTTTTTTGGTTCAAGGGAGCATCCTCAGCGCGAAACTTCTCTTTTTCCCTTCACTGACCAGCTCTTCAGTGTTTTATCCGAGCTAAGTGAAAAGCAAAATCCTAGCATTTAGCATTAAATTGGGGGGATTCGGGGGGGCTTTTCTGACGTATTTGCGTATAAAGGTGTTAATTGTGTCGCTTTTGGAGAATGGGTCGACTAAACACCTAGTCCGGTTCACGACTTGACGGGATCAAGTTCTGGAGTTTAGCCAGTAGTTTTTTTGATTCTTTGGCGATCTGAGACCCGATTCACGGGAACAGTCTCAAGAGAAGTCACGATACGTGAACCGATTTTAATGTTATGAAAATGTATATTGGCAACCTGTCGTTTGATACGACCAAACAAGACCTCGAAAACCTATTCTCCGAATACGGAGCTGTAACGGATGTTCATCTCCCAACTGACCGTGAAAGCGGCCGACC
>CAWUUP010000044.1:0-6752 GCA_963925255.1 uncultured Luteolibacter sp. | reverse complement strand
TTGCATATACCTGGGTTTGGTGATTTAGGCCGTGAAACAAAGCAAGATTCATTGCTGAAACGTAATAAACCGAGCAACGAAGCTGGGCTGCAGCGCATCGAAAACCTCATAGAAAATCGCACCATGAATCACCATGAAGTTGCTGAGCAGCTTCGAGCGATTATGGAGGATAAGCGTATGCCTGAAGAGGTAAGAAAAGAGGCTTTGGGCCATGGCATTATTCTTGATTTACCAGTATTTGCGGATCTGGCTGCAGATACACAAATGTCAGAAGAGATGGCCGAAGATCTCCTGCAGACAGTGATTAATGAGAATAGCAACCCGGCTCTGCAAATTCGCGCATTGAAAGATTTTCTGAATCATCAGTCTTCTGAAATCCGAGAGGAGGCGCAGCAAGTGCTCGCATTTATCTTGGGAGATGATTTAGGCGAAGCGGATGAAGCGACCTTGATTCTGATGGCAGACGCCAAGCTCAAGCAGATTGAGGCAGAGAAGCCTCCAGAAGAGTAAATTGCTCAGAAAATCGCTAGCAGAGCGATTATTCAGTTTACATTTTTACTCTAACAAAAAATGCTGCGCACAGCCTAGTGCGATCACATGTCCCCCTGTGTATTCAAACCTTGCCGGAAGTCTTCTCTTCCTTCGGCATTTAGCCTCATCGAATTACTTGTAGTAATAGCGATCGTGCTGACTTTGGGCGTAATCGCGATAAGCGGACTTTCTAATTCATCACATACCGCTCGTCAAAATTCTCGAGAGCTTGTCAAAGCGCATCTTCAACAAGCTCGTGCTCATGCAATTGCGACACGTGCGACTACTGCTTTAGTTATTCCTGTTAAATCTAGCGGAGAAAATGGTCTACATGCAATATCGATGATCGAAGTTGAGCGAACAGATGTTGGCTACGCTCCTGTTGAAAACGAAAATGGTGAAGCCGCCTTGCTTCAAAGATGGACTAAGCTGACTAAAAGCTTTCACTTCGTTACAAACACAATGATCGGATCGGATCTGCTAACGGTGGTGGATCATGAAGAAACATTAACCATTCTTCATCATGGTAGTGAGATAGAATGCCACATGGTTGTGTTCGCCCCAAATGGACAGATCACTTATCCTATAGCTGGCGCTCCCATCCATATAGCCATTGCTGAAGTAGCTCATAAAGCAGACGCATTTCGCATCAGTCAAATGACTAACGATAATCCAGTCTTTGATTTACTTGTGGTTAATCGTCTAACATCAAAGACTCGAAATTTTATACCATGAGTCGGAAATTCAGGAAAAATTCTACCGCACAACATGGCATGACACTTGCAGAGGTTGTGATCGCTATTGCTATTATGGCTTCTACGGTGCCATTGATCATAGCTGCAACGAGCTCAGCTCAGGGCGCTCGCCAATCAGCAGAGACCGATACTCGTTCTGCATGGTTGGTGCGTGCTGTGCAGCGAAGAATTCAGAATGAATGGACAGAAGCCGCAGAGCATGCCGATTTGCAAAACGCATTTCCCTTTCCAACGAAAGCTACACCAGAAGTTACCATTGAGTTGGCTTACGCAAAGGATGGAACCTTGATCTCATCTGATGGCACTGAACAAGCCGTCTATCTCGTGTCGGTCCAGGCTGTGCCATATGAGCTATCGACCAATCAACCCACGGGGCAACAGCTAGCGCTCATTTCTATAAAAATCCGAGCTGCTTCAAATCAACGAACGAAAATGGACTATCGATACGTCAGTGCACGTGAAGGAAATCTATGAAAGATATTTCCCCAACTTACCAAGCGATTCGGGCAGGCTTCACCTTGTTAGAGTTATTGGTGACGATGGCGATCTCTTCAGTAATTTTACTCGCGCTCGCTGCACTGGTCACTCAATCAACGGGTGATTACGTGTTATCACAGCGCTCAGTGAATCATCTTTCTCAAGCGCGGGCGTTTTTTCAACTGTTTCAATCCGAAATCTCAAATCGCTTACCCGACTCTCCGCTGATTCTGCGATCCTCGCTCACCTCAGAGCCTAAAGTGATAGATCAAATCGCATTTGTTAGAACGCTTACCAATCATGAACAAAACCCGGACACACCAGGAGACCTTGCGACTAGCTGTTATTACGTGGCGTTTGTTGGAGATTCGGATCAACGAATGAATCCCAAGTTATTTCGTAAGACGCTCAATCCTACAGAAACTCAAAGTCTTATTGAAGGAGTTGATGAAGCAGAATTTCCAGAAGTTGATCCATCGATGGATGAGTCAGTCATCGATTCGGTGCTGAGCTTCAAAGTGACTCCCATGTATTTTAATCGAACATCGGGTAGTGATGAGCCATGGGATAAAGCGATTACTAATTCTCCTTCTTACATTGAGCTGAATATCCGAACGGTCGATGAATCTCTTTCAGTGCGCCTTACGGATCGATCCGCATGGAAGCGACTAGCGGTTTTACCCAAAGAAGCCGAACGCCAGTATATTCGCGAGGTTTCATATAAATTATCCATCGGCAAATGATGTCATACTTCCAACGTATCTCTATGAAGCGGGGCATAGCTCTGCCGATAACTCTCCTATCAATCAGCGCTCTCCTCTTGTTGCTAGTTGGTATGCTTACGATCATCGGACTAGAGCGTAAAACTGCCCGTTCTTACTCCGATGCAACGCGCGCTGAGCTCGCGGTGGAAAGCGGACTTGCTAGCGCTATCGCTGTCATTTCTAACATCTCTTGCCGCGATGATTCCTTGGTCTTTCGTATGGATGACCCAATTCAACCGACCCTTGCAAGCGATCAGCGACCACTTGGTTACCGAGAGCAATTTTTTACTTACGGCGCAATCTTTGAAAACGATGCATGGCAGGTGATTCCGTTGTTTAGCAATGCGCTTACCCAAGCGCTTGGGAACCGTCAGATCGACGCGAGAGAACTCAGTCCAAATCTATCTGCATACGCGGCGTCTGCAGAAACGTTGAAGCCAATGAATGAACACGATCAACATATTCCGCGTGCGCAATGGGTCCACCTTCCAGCTGATCCTGAGAATCCAACGGGATCCACTTACCGTTATGCGTTTTGGATTGAAGACTTAAATGGCAGGCTTGATGGGAAACGTCTAGCCCTAGAAAAGCGAGATCAGGGAAGCAGTACAGAGGAAATTGATCCATCCACCATTTTCAATCCATCGTCTTCCGATGGAGAGATGCCAATAGTTATGGATGAGAAGCGTGCCGCATTACGCACCTCCGCTTCCTTAAGAAATGTCTTAGATAAATCAGCTGCGAGCCGAATCGAGCCATACATTACGTATCTTCCAGACTTGCAAGATCCTCGAAAAATCATTCCCCATGGATTTGGATACGCAGATGCTGGGCAAGCGGCACCTGGTATCAATGCACTTGTTTCTGCTGGAGATGTCACAAAAATATCAGATCACATCGCCACCAACCTGCCGCTATTCGCAAGCCGACGTGGCGGGTTTCCTGCATCTGACGATTATCTGAAAACAATAGCTGCATCGATCATCGATTACGCAGATACAGATAGTGATGCTACCATCGGTAACGGCTACCGCGGCATTGATTCTTACCCATTCGTCAACGAACTCTTCGACCGCTACGAATGGATCGGCACGAGCGATGGCAAGATCTACATCAAAGTTGAAACCTTTGTTGAATTATGGAATCCCAGCCAACTACCGATCAGCGGTGAAATTCGTTACACGAATCTGAATCACCATAAAATCAACATTCCGCCCGGCGGAGAGTATGAATTTACACCTTTCGAATTTCCTCCTCTTAACATCTCTATGCCACCAAATGGATTTTTGGTCATTCCGTTAGGTGAAACTACCTATGCGTTTTCTCAAGGCGCGTTTATGCCTTCTCAGCTCAATTTTGCCGAAACCCATGAAAGTAATTTCTCTCTGAAATGGAATAACCGTGAGGTCGATTTTGCGCGTGGCGGCTTGCAGAGAACTTCCGGTCTTTTGAGGGCAGGATCTGGCGAACGTAAATGGAAGGGGAATGCATCTCCGTCTCACGATTTTGGTATTGGCCAGTTTGGAGATCCTCGGGCATCCATTTATATCAAGTCCCCCATCATTGCTAACAGTTACGATGTAAATAGTAATTGGGGAGGGCGTGCATTGAAACGTAGCATCGCAGCCACTAAGCCAACATTGCCCTACGCGGAAGTCCGCATCAATCAATGGCCGGACAGCGGATCAAGCACGCTGCCTGGCGTCAGGCCCGTTGGGGATTCCCGGCGTCCTGGCACATCGCAGATCATGAATTCAAACGGCACGCCTTATTCCAACGGTGTTTATCCAGAAAACCAACCCGAGCGAGCGCCGGCTTTTATTTCAAATACTGGGCGGTATCATTCTCTTTGTGAGTTAGGAAATATCTACGATCCCGCCCAATGGAGTGATGTCCGCTCGCGCAACGCCACGGCGAGCTCCAAAGCAGGTGGTGGATTTTCACTCGCGATCGGCCGTCCCGAATTTCTCGTGTTCGATACGGAAGGCAAACGCGCTGCTCAGCTTCTGGATCTGTTTGCGATTACTGCTGAAGATCGTCCATTACACTCTCACGCCCGTCGGATTAATATCAACACAGCTCCGCGAGAAGTGCTGAGATGTTTGATCGCAGGCGTTAGCTTAAATGCCGATCCGATGGCACCGAATGCCTCGCCACGCTGCGTGGATCGCATCGGAGATCTCTTTGCGGACAGGGTCATCGTCCATCGTAATCAGAGTCCCTTACGTGGCTTCTCGGATCTCAATAGGTTGAGCCAGAATCCATTAGAAATGCGTGATTTATCAAATCCATCAGACACGCCGTTTTTTGGGAATCCTGATTTTTTTGAAGAGGTCCCGAGCGTAATCGACAACGACAACCCAAACGATCTCATTGAGTGGAACGACGCAGGAAGAGAGGAACTCATGCGTAAAATGATGGATCTTGTGACGTTTCACTCGAAAACCTTTCGTATCGTCGTGGCTGGAGAGGTGCTTACTCAATCAGGCAAACGTCTAGCGCGTGCGACACGTGAATTCCATTTCACGATTGAACCTGAGCGCGATGCAAACGGCCAAGCGCTTCCTAATGGCAAACCCCAAATCACCAAACATTATGAAATTTCATATTAAAATTTTATCCTTGATGGGATGTCTGGTTCCATTTCTCAGAGCGGCTGAGACCGAGCGCTACGGCTTTCTTAATGTTGTAAATCTGATTCCTTCCTCATCATCTTGCGAAATCAACCTTGCAGGAAAAGTTCTAGTTCCAGATGGATTGAAGGCCGCAGTGGAAACCGGTTGGTTCATCGTCCCCATCGGATCCCATGCCATTTCCATTCACCATACCGAATACAAGAAATTTAGTTCTACCATCTCAGTAGGCGAAGGGGCTTCCCATTTAATCGTGATCTATCTTCAAGCCAACGAGCGCCTTCAACCAGATGGTAAGCCTTCTCCGCCGCTCATCCGTTTTGCTTCGTTTCCTGCTTTTGCCTCAAAAGGCTTCACTTTAAGAGCTGTGTCCATGCTTCCTGGCACGAATCGCTTTCAATTCGCACAAGAAATGATCGAAATGGAATTCTCAAAAATGACGGATGTCCCGAAATGGACGGGCGGTGGATTTCAAATTCAACACCACGGCAAAATCATTGGTTCAGTGAGTCGCGGTCGTGATCGGGCTTCCTACATGCTGCTTCTGGGCGCCGACTTCCAAGGCAACTATCTAACAACTCTAGTGAATGCAGATATTCAAAGTCTCCCACCATGGATGAAAAAAGATATAGAGTGAATCTAGCTTGTGGTTCTTGATGGATGGAGTTGAATGGTGTGGATGAGTCGAAATAAAGATAAGTCAGCGCAGCCTGAAAATATCCCCAATGCTTTTGGAGCTTTAGATGCACTGGGTAATTTGCCAGCGGGTCCAGCCCCAGCTTCCGCCACTCCATTGAAAACGTCCACCCGTGGGCAGAAAAAAACCACCCGCGGGCGTGTAGACATCGTTCGCCAGACCGCACATCGCGGTGGCAAGGGAGTCACAGTCGCTAAAAATTTCATCGGGATATCACTCGTCGAAAAACAAGAACTCGCGAAAAAGATCCAGAAAGCCTGTGGTGTCGGCGGCACGGTGAAGGATGGCTGCATTGAAATCCAAGGCGACAAACGAGACGAGGTGAAGCGCATCCTGACAGAAGCCGGCTTCAACCCAGTATTTTCTGGTGGGTAATTTCCGGTTTTAATATCGTTATAATTCGATTTTTTATGACAACCGAGGAAATCCAGCAATACATCGACGAGGTGATCCGCGCAAATTTCGAGGGCTACATCTCTCAATCTGAAGAGATGATGACGAGTGAGGAAGGAGACGGTCGATTTTTAGGAAAAGTGTTCGCAACTCGATATGCCGGCCTCCGAGGAAGAGGAGATCTTTACCTCGCGATCGGAGAGACCGTAAAGCAGTCACAGATCATCAAGTTTGGGGATTCAGAATGTTTGAAACCAAGTGAGACCGAACTGGATCTATTGCTCCTTAAAGAGCTGGGGATTGAGCGTAGCTCGGAAGATTGAGTGCGTAATTGAGTGCTTAACGATTTGTGTTCCTTGAGAGCTGGCAGGAATGGGCGGCAAAGCCAGCACCGAAAGCGGTGAGCCAAAGTGAGGTATCGTCTGGGCAGGTGCGCAAACGTTCCTCGAGGGCGAAGAGCACGGATGGGCTCGACATGTTACCGTGCTTGCGAAGGACCTCG
>CAWUUP010000043.1:0-7447 GCA_963925255.1 uncultured Luteolibacter sp. | reverse complement strand
ACGTTTTCATTAATCTTCACCGAGGTCTCGCCGTCTGGAAAGGCATCGACTTGGACATCGGCCAGAGGTTGGCCGAGGGTCTCTGCGATATTTTTGGCAAGTGTGCGATGAGCTGTTCCGCTGATGATTTTCATGGGCGGGCTGATTGTTCACAGCAGGACGAGATCGGCAACACTTTGCGGTTTAAATTTCAGGTTTTCTCAAACCATATCGATCAAACTTAGGGATGAGGGATGAAATCGCCATCATCTGAAGCGGATTTCTTCGGAGGGCTGGTGATTTTCTGCTCCTAGCTGTAGGATTTGCTTACGGATTTCTTCCATCAGCTGATTACGATCCTCACTTGATAAAATTTGTGAAAGCCGCGGGTTGGTCTTAAATAGTTTTTCGGCTTCGATAAGCAGACGTAATGCATCGGACTTTCGTTGTGTTTCCAATAGAGCTTTAGAGCAATCGTATAGCATGATCGCTACGTAATAATTGGCGCTACCTGCTCCTCTTAATTGGTTGTATGCTTCGTATTGAGCGAGAGCTTTCTCATATTCACCACTATGTTGTAGAGCAAGAGCGAGGTTGATATAGATGTAGGTTTGCAGTTCGTAAAATGCAGCTCCGTGTATGTATCTCGGGGTTTGTTCAAGGTGGCTCTTTGCTAGTTCATATGTTTTTATAGCGTCGGGGTAATTGCCGAAATGCAATTGATGAAGTCCCGAGTTTTGAAGATGACTGGCATAATGAAAATGAGCTGAATACAACTCTTCCATTCCGCCTTGGAGTTGAATGGCTTTTTCATAATATTTGGAAGCTTCTTCAGATTCACCCAATAATCTCAGTGCATTAGCAGCATTGCGTAGATGGAGAGGAGTGTATGGGTGTAGCGAGATAGATGCTTTATAATCTGCTAGAGCGTTTTTTAGGAGATTCTGGTAATCGCTACTGTTAGGGTCATTCTCAATGGCTAGTTCATAATAAAGAATCCCTCTTGCAGATAAAAGTGATTCGAGATTCCATTTTTCTATGCCTCGCGTGTATGCGGAAATTTTCTCTTCATGAGTGGCAGATGGTTTCATGATAACATTGTTCCATAAATCGATGGCGACATTGCTTCCCTTGAAGCCATAGACGCCCGTGATCGAAATAACAATCAGAGAGCATATCGTTAGCGTGAGTCGGCGAAACCATGGTTGGATAGTTGAGGGCTTTCCCTGGCGTATAAGTCCATGGCTGGCAGCAGCTAGACAGATTGCGAGCATGATTGCTCCGGGGGCGGTGCGGAGTGTACCTTCAAAATTGGATTGGATAAAAATACCTATGAAGGCGGCGATACCACCGATTCTCCATGCATCAGATTGAGCATATTTACTCCAATCTCCCTGAACGAGAGAGCGGAATGTGCATAATATCAAAATCCCGACAATGAACGCAGTAAGTAAGCCAGCGCCGATGATTCCATAGTCAGTAAAAATTTGAACGAACTCATTGTGCACATGTTCGGGATCGGCTCCAAACACTCCCATATCTTCAATTTTCCAGAACTGATAATTTTCCCAGCTAAAGCTTCGGCTGCCACCGCCTATGAAAGGATGCAGTAAGATGCATGAAAGAGCGGTCCCGTAGAGATAAAGACGCATGGTATTATCCATCATATCGATAAGATTGCTACCTTCTTGCCTGGATTGTTGGACTGCCTCAAGAGTGGAGAGTGATACGATCGCGAAAACGAAAACGATAATCGGAGCGACGACGAGCGCTACGCCGCTCCATTTTCGGCCGTCCCGTTTGCTATTAAGTAGCCAGTAAATCAGAAGTGTTAAAAGACCTCCGCTAGCGCCTAACATTCCGCTTCGTGATTTTGTGAGGTAAACGGCGGCTAAGCAAACCAAGGCGAGTAGCAAGAGGAAGACACGAGTTATCCATGGCCAAGAGCCTCGTAAAGAAAACCCACCTAATAACAATGAGCTTCCGATCAAAAATGCAGCACAATGACTGTAATGTCGAAAAACGCCTGATGGCCACATGCGTGAGGCATATGGGATAAGAAGATTATAGTCGATGTCCTGAGTTTGTACGGCCATCACCGCTAAGTTTGTGCAAAGTAGCACAGCGATGCCGGTAATGATGATCGCTTGCGCCCTACTGTTACTGAATACGTTTTGTAAAACGATGAATGTGGAAACTGCCATGGCAACGAGCGAGAGATCAATCAGTGCTAATTCTTTTGCTGGTGAAAACCATGCCCTACATGCGAACCACGCAGCAGTGGCTAATCCTGTAATGAGAACGTAGAGATTGAACTTTCCCATTCCGTCTCGCCAGATGTTAGGAATGGCGCAAGCGGTGGCGGCGGCTAAGCAAAGCATAGTAGGTCCCCAAGTCCATATTCTCACGGAAGGAGCCATGATCGCGCTGAGGATGAATCCAGCGATCCAGAAAATAGACGAAGCGATGGCCATGGCTTGAAATCGGGAATTTACTTAGCTCCTTTTCCGAACAAAACGGCCGGAACGGTTTTAAGTAGGATCATGAAATCCAACCACAGCGACCAATTATCGATGTAGCGAAGATCCATCGCGACCCACTCTTCAAAGCGAGTGATTTCATTTCGTCCGCCGATCTGCCACTCACAAGTAATACCCGGTTTGACGCTCAATCTTCTGCGATGAGAAATTTCGCTAAAAGCCTCAACTTCATAGAGCGGCAATGGCCTAGGGCCGACCATGCTCATTTGTCCGATTAAGACATTGAGCAACTGAGGGAGCTCATCGATGCTCAATTTTCTGAGTAATGCGCCAAAGCGAAAAATCCGCGGATCATTATCCAGTTTAAAAACGGGTCCTTCCATTTGATTGCCATGTTCCTCTTTGATGGTAGTTAGTAATTCCTCAGCATTTGCCACCATCGTCCTGAACTTCAGCATTCTGAAAGGTTTACCATAACGACCCGCCCGCATTTGTGTGAATATCACCGGAGCTCCTGGGCTGGCGATTTTAATTCCGATGGCGGCAAACAGCCACAACGGAGAAGTGCCAATAATGATTAATAATGAGAGTGTCCGATCAATGATTTCTTTGGCGAGTAGTGCCCATGAGAGTTCAGGAGTTGAGCGCAGGACTAACATCGGTTTGGAGCCGATCGAATCAAATGTTGGGCGGGCTATCTGAGCGCGAATGAATGATGCTGCGACCCATGCTTCCACGCCTTGCAACTCGCAGATCTCAATCGCGCTCGCTACTTTCGCAAACTCAGTGCTTCTGCTGGTGAAGACGACTCGGCTGATGGATTTTTGCTTGAGTATCGTGAAGAGTTCATCTGTAGGGTGATTTGCGAGATCGAAATGGCCCATGATATCCCAATCATCAATGGTGTCTTCACCGATCTCGGATAGAAAAAGTGAGATCTCCTTTTCGTCACCGACGATGACAACTTGTTCTTTTCCGATGCCTTTTTTCCAGCGGAGTCTCAGATAAAATGCTGATACGCGCTCTCTGAGCAACAATAAGAAAAAAATCAAAACCGCTGCGTTAATAAGAATGAGACGCGGAGCCTCGGTCATTTTCGCAAAGACCGAACCGAGAGAGATGACCAGGCCGATGATGAAAATTCCCTGAATCAATTGCCGAGCTACAACATCAGTTTTTTTATAAGCTAATTTTTGATAAAAGCCGAATCGTTCCAAAACGAGTGGAGTAAACGGCACTGCGATATACAGGACCCAAGCGATGTCTGTAAGATTCACTTGGTCGAAACGAGGGAGGTTAAATATATCGCGAATGAAATTTCTGAGTGGATTAGCCAGGAAAAATGAGAAATAAACCAACGTAGCATCTGTGATGATGAAAAATTGGACGGCGAAAGTATCTTTACGAGAGGTGACCATGTGAAAAGGATCTCAGTAGGGAGTGGGTTTGGTAGCTACATGTCTAGCTAAATGGCTATTGATGATAATTTCAACGGATACTTATTAAAAAATGCCTATCTTAAGATCATTTTAAAGCCCTCGATACTCTGCCGCTAAGCGTTTAGCGGTGGCAATGGTGTTGCGGTGGAGTTTGGCAGTGAACTCGGGCTGACGATTGTAGCCACCGCCATAAAGGATGGCGATAGGAATGCGGTTTTTAATCATGGCACGGAGCAGGACTTCATCTCGACGTTGAATCTCTTTTAGGGATAGGTGCATTTGGCCAAAGCGATCGTTGCGATGGTTGTCTGCCCCCGAAATCCAGATCACCAGATCCGGGGCGAATTTATCGAGGGAGTCCGCAAGGGTTTGAAAAAGTGCTTGAAGATACATTTCGCCTTCGACGTAACGGACGGTTTCCACATCCAGGGAAGAGTTCACTTTTCGGGTTGGGTAATTTTTCCCCACATGGATGGAGTAGGTAAATACTCGTGGATCATCGCCTAGCAAGGAAGCGGTGCCGTTGCCTTGGTGCGCATCGGTATCAACCACCATGATTTTGATGTTGGGTTGCTTGTCTTGGATGTCGCGAATCGCGATCGCGATATCGTTGAAAACGCAGTATCCCTCGCCGTGTTCACGGAAGGCATGATGTGTCCCACCAGCGAGACAGACGCCGACACCCTCAGTAAGCGCAGCCTCACAGGCGAGACGAGTCGCCTCGACTTCCGTCGCGGAGCGCGAGAAAAGATTGAGCGAGGAGGGGAGTCCGAGTAGGAGTTGTTCTTTCCGATCCAGTGCCGCTGATTGAATCTTTTCGATGTATGAACGGTCGTGAACCCGGAGAATACGGTGGAAATCTGTGGCATTCACCTCAATGATTTCCTCAGGGCGGAGGATTCTTTCGCTCAGTAGCATTTCCTTCGAAACCCGAAACTTATCCATCGGAAATGGGTGTCCGTCAGGAAGTTCGATCTCAAGTGCCTGAGAGTAAAAGCAACGCATTGCCGAAATCGTAAGGGCTGGACGGAAGACCGCAAGACGGAAGACGCTCCGTGGGCGCTTTGCGCTCGGTTCTCTTCTTCCTGCCTATTTTTTAAATGCCCTCAGCACCTATAAGCCCGCTCCCATCTAAAATTCCAAAAGTTGACGCGGGTTGCTAGGTGTCTAGAGTGACGGCGTGTTTCAGATCGTTTTTAATGAAATTAGTGCGGCGGAGATTTCCGCTTTAGGGACTTTAGAACAGCTTGAGCTACTGGAGGAATTCCACGTGACCGAGCAGGATCTAAATGGATCGGGGAGTGATCGTTTTGGTAAAATTGAGCGTGATGGACATGTGATGTATCGGTTCCGTGCTAAGGAATACCGATTCTACTTCGAGGTCAAAGATGGCTCTATTATTGTTTATCGAGTCCTGCACAAAGGCACTCTATCTGATTTCTTGTTCCGTTCTAAAATGCCACTTGCTGAAGACGAAGCATTAGCTGGCTCGAAGCATTTCTGGAAGTTGATCGACGAAGGTCGAAACGCCCGCAGGCTCTGATTCAACTAAACACCTGCTTCTTAGAGGGGGTGATGTGCGGTGGTGCGAGATAGATCGGCTGCGGTGGTTTTGTGATCCATGCATCTCGCAAATCCGGTGAGGCATTTTCCCATACCTGCCAAATTCCGCGTGCTGAAGGCTGTTCAAGCGGAATGTTAAATGAGCGTATCGACTCCATAGAAAAGCATGACGAATTAAGATCGAGTGCGGCTTGAAAACCGACGGCATCCGTCAGAGCAGGTCCATCGATGAGCTTCCCCTGGTTGATGTTTGCGATCCAGTAAGAGCCTCTGCGGGCATCGCCTACTGCGATGCATGGCTTGCCGGACAGGGCAGTTTCAGTGCCGAGAATGGATGGAATGGCAATGGTTTTGCAGCCTGAAACCAATCCTGCTCCCTGGGCTGCTGCGATTCCCACCCGTGTTCCGCTGTAACTTCCGGGGCCACTGCCCACTAAGATCATATCGAAATGCTGAGAGCCATATTCTTCAACGATTTCCGCCAGCGGGCTAAACAACAATGCATTATGGCGGCGATCGCTGGTGAAACTCCTTTCGATTACGATACGCCCATCAACCGCCAACGCGAGGGATGCGGTATCTGTAGAGGTTTCGAAAATCAGAATGGCAGGCACGGATGCAGGCTAACGCGAAATGTGATTTATGGTAGTTGAAATTCTTTTATCGCGTTCACGGTTTACTTTTCCTCCATAACCCTTTCCATTCGCGCCGGCTAATCTCTCGGTGAGCTTAGCCCGTAATAGAAATGGAACCACAGATAAACGCAGATAATTAAAGAGTGATGAATCCTTCTCTTCTCTCGGCTGGGTGAAAGCAAAGATTCTCTTACAATCCGTTTCCATCTGCGTTGATTTGACGAAGGGATTTAATTTTCTTGTTCGTCCATGTTCGCTTCGCTCCCATTGCGATCCATTTGCTTTTTTGAGATTTTAAATTTTCCACCCGTGTCTACCCTTCTTTCCGCAAACGAAATCCGCCTAGCTTATTCTTATCAGAATCTGCTCGATGGAGTGACATTGGCTGTCGCGGCTGGTGAAAAGGTCGGCTTGGTCGGTCGAAATGGCTGCGGAAAAACTTCGTTGCTGAAAATTCTTACCGGCGAGCAACAAGCGGATTCCGGAGATCTCTCACTGCGCAGAGGGATTCGCACCGGATATTTACCACAGGAATTTGAACTCGATCCTGAACTCTCGGTTCACGAGAACATTGCGGCAGGGGCTGCTGATATTGTGGATGCACTGCGGCGTTATGAAAACGGCGATGGCACGGAGACTGAACTCCAAGGATTCCTCGAACTGATCGATCATACCGATGGTTGGAATCTCGACTCACGCATCGTTTCTCTATCGAACGCACTCGGCACGCCAGCACTCGATGCCCAAACGGGTCCGCTTTCAGGTGGAGAAAAACGCCGAGTTGCACTTTGCCGAGCACTAGCTTGCCAGCCAGATTTACTGTTGTTAGATGAACCAACTAACCATCTCGATGCTGAATCGATCCGTTGGTTGGAGGATGTTTTGAAAAGCTTCGCCGGCGCGGTGATCTTTGTGACCCATGACCGCTATTTCCTCGATGTCATCGCCACGCGCATCATCGAGATTGATAACGGCCGCGCCTATTCTCATCCGGGAAATTACACGGCCTATCTCGAAAGTAAGGCGATACGCCAACAGATCGCCGAGCAATCCGAACGCCGCCGTCAGCGCTTTCTCCGCACCGAACTAGAATGGGTGCGCGCTGGAGTCAAAGCCCGCGGGACAAAACAACGCACAAGGCTCGATGCGTTTTACGAAGTCGAGGGAATGGAGGCGCCACCGGAGGAACGCGAGATGGATTTGCTTCTTCCGCCTGCTTCAGATTTAGGAAATGTGGTGATCGAGCTCGAACAAGCCGGCGTCAATGTCGGCACGGAAAAGCATCCACGTTGGTTATTTCGTAATCTAGATCTTTCGATCCGTCCCGGAACCTGCACGGGGATCGTTGGTA
>CAWUUP010000042.1:0-2691 GCA_963925255.1 uncultured Luteolibacter sp. | reverse complement strand
ATCAAGCTCAGCGACAGAGCTGAGGTGACAATTCCACCTGAAGCAACCAGCTCTAATCATACGCAAATCGCAATATCGGATTTTGGTTCTCAGATAGAAACCGTCTTAGATATACTTCCAGTAGAGGATCCGCTCGCGATAACTGCGCAAGCGATGGCGAGTGATCGTCCTGATACCATTTTCGACTTACCGCTGAAATCTGAGCCCGATTTAATTTCGATTTCCGATTTGCCTTTAACGGTCAACGAACTCAGAGAGACAACGCTGACCAATATTAATATTGCATCTATTCGCGGGATCGCAATCGAGTCCGTCGCTTCTCCAACGATTCTAGTATCTCGTGATCCACCTGCGCCATGGATTGTTACAGTGAACAACAAAGAGCAGATAGCTAACGAACAGCGGCTTTATGAATTACTGAAGGCGGTAACCGAAACTCGAGCTCTATCATTTGTTACAGATTCTGCACCGAAAGATCTATCTCCTTGGGGCCTTGATCGACCTATTCTTAAGCTAACTTTTTTAGCAAAAAACAATCAGGCCTTAGCGATTCATTTTGGCTTAGATGCCAAGGGTAATTTTTATGCGATACGAAAAGGCACCACGACCATCATGTCACTGGATATAGAATTTCTTGAAAAAATTGCAGTCCGCCAACATGAGTGGAGGCATGCGAGATTAGGCTCATTTAATCGTGTGGATATCACTAGTTTAAAGCGGCAACAGAACGAATTAGAGCCACTAGAATTAGGTTATGACGTGCAAAGAGATAAATGGGTAGCGTCTCAGAGGGGTGAAGATGTAACGGCTAAGCTAGATCCCCTGAAAGCAATTTTTTTGATGGGCGTTATAGAAAAATTGGAAGTAACAAGTTGGCTTTCTGATGTCGATGAAGAAGCCCTAGCAGCTGTAGAGAGCCCGTTGCTGAAATTTGAAATCACTCAAAATTTAGTTAATGAATTTGGTGATGTGACAGGCAAAGAAATCGAGGTTATTTCAATCGGATCCAATAAATCCACCGGTAAGGTATACGGAAAAAAAGCATCTGAAGCTTCATACTTTATCCTGACGAATGAGACGCTTCTCAAGCTGAGCATTCCTTTACTTGATGAATAAACGATTATGATTCAGCAGCTACCTTTTTCATACGAAGGAATAGCCGAGGATATTCGCCGGCTGGGAGTCATGTTGAAGGATTCATTTTCAGACGCTAAAATCCGCTTCCGGGGAAAAATTTCGATTCTTAATTTGGCCTGTGGTCGCGCGGATGAAACTGGAGTATTAGTGAACTCATTGGCGCCTGCAGAAATAGGCTTCTATTTAGGCATCGATCTTAGAGGAGACGCGATTGAGGAAGCTAGTCGTCGCTGGAAATCGACAACTTGTGAAATTCATTTCTTGGAAGGTAATGCCGCTATGGTTGGTCGTATGAAAACCTTACCCGAGTTTGATCTTATTTTTCTCAGGCACCAGAATTACTGGCACGAGCCAATGGTTTGGGAGGGAATTTTGGATGAGGCTATCTCAGCAATGAAACCAAATGGCTATTTGGTATGCACATCATATTTTGATTTGGAGCATGACCTCTTTATGGCGAGTATGCGAGAGCGTGGAGCTAATCTACTTATAAATGTTAGAAACCATCAATCCAGGTTGTTACTCGATGCGGAAGGTAAAAGTGTGGATCGTTGGCTTGGAATTTGGAGTAAGGTGGATAGTTAAACTTACTGCCTAGACGTGAGTAATCAGGTCGTCAGCGGGAAAGCGGGCTTTCTTCGCATTGGCATAAGAATCACTCGACGAACGGTAGCCTAATGCACAAGCAACTGCAGTGGTATATCCGGAATCCTTCAGGTCTAAAACATCGTTGTAATCGCTGGCTGAAATGCCTTCAAGAGGGCAAGTATCGATTCCCATTACGGCGGCTGCGGTCATGAGTTGGCCGAGGGCGATGTAGACTTGGCGAGTGTTCCATGCCTGTTTTTCGGATTGGCTCATGTTGCCTGAAAAGGATGAGATCATCCCTGCGTATCCCGCGAGATTTTCTATAGATGTTCCCTGAATCTCAGAAAGTCTGATGATCCATTTATCAATGTCTTGCTGAGAAAGATCTGTGCGTGCGGTGAATACAATGAGATGCGAGGCATCCGTCACTTGACCCTGTCCCCATGAGGCCGCTTTTAGTTTTTCACGAATTTCGGTTGATTCTACAACGATGAATTTCCATGGTTGCAGGCCAAATGATGATGGGGTCAAAGTGAGAGCTGTTTCCAGTGCAGACCATGTTTCAGTCGCGATCTTTTGTGTTGGATCGAATACTTTGGTTGCGTATCTAAAATTTAGAGTTTTTAACAGCTCGTCTGGTGAAATGGGCATAATATGTGTTCTTGTTATGGATCGAAGCTTAGAGGTAGAGACGCGGATGGAAAGCTTTTCAATGTCAGGCTAAATACGATCCCGAATTCGTCTTGGAAACGATTGTCCATGTGGCTGACACCTACGCCAGCAATCCAGTCTCCGAGTTCTCTTTGGAGGGTGTATTGCTGTAGTTCCATTGTGCCATCATCCATTTCAAATATATGTCGTGATCCAACTCCCCAGTTTGCGCTTAAGCGGATATAAGTAGCGAGGTCAATGCGGTTCGAATCTAGCAGCATAGGATGATTATTGAGCTGGCGGTATGCTACGGAG
>CAWUUP010000041.1:0-3787 GCA_963925255.1 uncultured Luteolibacter sp. | reverse complement strand
GGCAAAGCCGAAACTGTGGTTGAGGCAAAAGCAAAGATGGACTTGCGGCGTCAGCAACTGGCAGATCAACGACGTGAGCTGATGCCAAAGATGCAATTACCAAAAAAGCCTATGGATCCAGAGCGTACACGCCGGCACATGAGTGATATGGAGCGTTTGCTCGGACGGATCAATCGTGAGATGGAATCCCTAGGCTTTGAATCACCTCGTTAGTTATAAATTTCATTCTTTAGCGTATCGCTAGGTTGCGTTTCGCTTGGAATCGCGTTTATCTTTGACTGCGATGAGCGAGAAGGAATTTTTCTATCAAGATCCGTTTCCATTAGGAGCAGACGAAACCGAATATGAATGCATCCATGAGGGGTTGGTTCAGAACGTAGATTTCCAAGGAGAGAAAGTTCTTAAAGTCGCTCCCGAGGCATTGAGTTTTCTCGCGGCGGAAGCGATCAAAGCGATCAATTTCAAGCTTCGCAGTAGTCATTTAGAGCAAGTTTCGGCAATTCTGGATGATTCTGAAGCCTCGGATAACGATCGCATGGTTGCGTTGATGCTTTTGAAAAACGCAGAGATTGCAGCGCGCGGGATTCTCCCTGCATGTCAAGATACCGGGACCGCGACGGTGATCGGAAAAAAAGGCCAAGGTGTTTGGACGGGGGTAGATGATGCGGAGTTTTTGTCGAAAGGGATCCACAAGACATACACCGAAGAGAATTTGCGTTATTCGCAAACCGCCCCGCTGAACATGTATGACGAGGTTAACACCAAGACTAATCTACCAGCTCAGATCGATCTCTACGCGACCACAGGTTCGGTTTATAAATTTCTATTCGTTAGTAAAGGCGGCGGTTCCGCGAACAAGACGTTTCTCTATCAGGAGACCAAAGCATTGCTCAATCCGAAGCGACTCAAAGAATTCTGCATTGATAAAATGAAATCACTCGGGACGGCTGCCTGCCCTCCTTATCATTTAGGATTTGTGATCGGAGGCACATCCGCAGAAAATAATCTCAAGACCGTGAAGATGGCGACGACTCGCTATTACGATAGCCTGCCGACAAGTGGCAACGAGCACGGTCGCGCGTTTCGGGATATTGAGTTAGAGAAAGAACTTTTACAGGCAGCTCGTGAAATTGGAATCGGTGCGCAGTTTGGCGGAAAATATTTCGCTTTGGATGTCAGAGTTGTTCGGCTGCCAAGACATGGTGCGTCCTGTCCGGTAGGAATCGGAGTTTCTTGTTCTGCGGATCGCCAAGCGAAGGCTAAGATCACCAGCGAAGGTATTTTTTTAGAGAAACTCGAAACCAATCCAGGTCGGTTCATTCCTGATAAATATCGCGATTGGAAATTCAAAGGGGTGGAGATCGACCTTGATCAGGGGATGGAAAAGACTTTGGAGACTCTTACGAAATATCCTGTGACCACTGCCCTTGCTTTGACGGGGACTATCATCGTTGCTCGCGATTCTGCGCATGCGAAGATGAAAGAGATTTTGGATGAAACCGGAGATTTGCCAGAATACTTCAAAAAATATCCGATCTATTACGCGGGTCCTGCTAAGACGCCTGCGGGATTACCTTCAGGAAGTTTTGGGCCGACCACAGCGGGGCGGATGGATGGTTATGTCGATCTGTTCCAATCCAAAGGTGGATCTATGGTGATGTTGGCGAAGGGAAATCGTTCCCAACAAGTGACCGATGCGTGTAAGAAACACGGCGGATTTTATCTAGGCTCAGCGGGTGGTCCAGCGGCTCTTCTCGCAAGCGATCACATTCGTTCGCAGGAGGTTGTTGATTTTCCTGAACTCGGAATGGAAGCCGTTTGGAAAATCACCGTGGAGAATTTCCCGGCGTTTATTCTGGTAGACAACAAAGGCAACGACTTCTTCCAGACGATCAATCAGTGTCCGATTTGCTAGGGGATAGAGGAGCGCGGGCGTCTCGCCCGCATCTTCATCTTCAAATTGCGAGCGGGACGCCCGCGCTCCCTTTACCACTGCACTGGCAGCTCAATCATTTTACCGGCGTCTTCGTATTTGATGTGGCCGTGTTTCATGCCGTATTCGTGGACGAAGCGGGTGACTTTGACGTCATAGGCGCAGTATTCGGCGATTTTGCGTAGTGGCTCGAACTCGCCGGTTTTTTTGTGCTCTTGCCACCAACGAATCGCATCGAGCCCGTCGGCAGATTTTCCCGTGCCAAGGCATGAAGAGGCGACGTTATCGAGTTTGAGAAAACGTCCCATGCGCTCTTTAACGTCGAGCATCATATCGAGGTTGAGAGTTTGTTCTTCTAAGTTTGGAAGCACGTAAGCTTGGAGCACTGGGTAGTCGAAACCGATGTGATTCCAACCCACCACGAGATCAGCCTTGAGAAGTTGATCGGTGAGAGCGTCGAGTTCGTTTTCGGCATAGATCACGTATTCTCCAGTAGCGGTTGAATAGGTGACTGCCACCGAAATACAGAGTTTGGATTTATTTGAAAAGCCGCCGACATCGCTGATGCTGCGTTGGGTTTCTAAGTCGAAATAGACGATGTTTTTTTCAGCCACGGGAAATGTTATAGGGAAAAAGATTAACCTCTGGTTTGGCCTGTGCCACGGACGCGATATTGGTAACTAGTTAGTTCACGCAGACCCATTGGGCCGCGGGCGTGGAGTTTGTCGGTGGAGATGCCGATTTCTGCACCGAAGCCAAACTCACCACCATCGGCGAAGCGAGTAGAAGCGTTGTGCATTACGCAGGCGGAATCGATCGAACGAAGGAATTTCTCGGCTTCCGCGACATCAGTGGTGACGATACTATCGGTATGGTGTGAACCGTAGGAGTTGATGTGAGTTATTGCCTCATCAATTGACTCGACGATTTTGATCGAGAGGATTTTTTCTAGATACTCGGTCGACCAATCCTCCTCGGTAGCGGGAATGAGATCGGGGAGAATTGACAAGCAGTATTCGCAACCGCGCAGTTCGACACCTTTTTCTCTGAGTGCGCGGGCTACTGTCGGGAGGAATTTTTTCGCGATGGATTCTTGGATGAGAAGAGTTTCGAGCGCATTGCAGACACCGGGCTTTTGCACCTTGGAATTGACTGTGAGCTGGATTGCCATTTCCTGATCGGCTTGTTCGGAAACGAAGATGTGGCAGATACCGTCATAGTGTTTGATTACAGGCATACGTGCGAGCGACACAACGGTTTCGATTAGTCCTTTGCCGCCGCGAGGAATGATGAGGTCGAGCCATTGATCCATGCCGGCCATGGCAGCGACGCTTTGTCGATCGGTGAAGGGGATGAGTTGGATCGCGTGTTCTGGAAGGCCGGCTTTGGCTCCGCTGGTGCAGAGGGCTGATGCAATCGCACGGTTTGAATGAATCGCCTCACTACCGCCGCGAAGAATCGTTGCGTTACCTGTTTTGAAGCAAAGCGCTGCGGCATCTGCTGTGACGTTGGGTCGGCTCTCGTAAATGATGCCAATTGTGCCGATAGGTACACGGATTTGTTCGATGCGTAGGCCGTTAGGTTGGGTCCAATCTTCAAGGACTTGACCGACAGGATCTGGAAGAGTTGAGACGTGTTCGAGAGCATTGGCAACGGCTTCGAGTCGACCGTGATCGAGTTTCAAGCGGTCGAGCATCGCGCTCGTTAGGCCTTTTTCCTCGCCGGCTTTAAGATCCTTTTGGTTTTCGGAAAGGATTTCAGTAGCGTTGTCGCGGAGGCCCTGTGCCATCGCGAGCAGGATGGTATTTTTCTGGTCACTAGAGAGGGCCGCGAGCTGGTAGGCAGCAGCGCGTG
>CAWUUP010000040.1:0-8136 GCA_963925255.1 uncultured Luteolibacter sp. | reverse complement strand
GGCGCCGTTGACGACTTGTGGGTGGCCGTAGAAATCGGGATCGGAGTTTACAAAGCCGTTGAGTGAGACGATTTGTTTGACCTTATCGAGTGAGCCGATGGCTTCTTTAATGACGGAGAGGCGATTGAGGATGATGATGCGCGCACCTTCGACAGCATCTTCGATCGGGCAAACGGAAGGGACTTTGCCGAGGATTTTTCTATCCCCATCAATAGGAAGTCCGCCGGAAAGGAAGAGAAGATTGCCACTGCGGACGTAGTTCACTTAGGCAGCGACGGGTGTCGGGACTTCTGGAAGTTTGAAGCCGAGAGATTCGATTTTCGCGAGGATGTTGTCTTGCATGGCGGGATACTGATTGCAGCAAGCTCTTTGAAACAACTCGTTTTTTATAAAAGATCTGAAGAAAAATGAACCGCAGATGGACACAGATAGACGCAGATAGACGCAGATAGACGCAGATAATTAAAGAGCTATGAATACTTAGTCGTTCATCCGATGGAAGCTAGTTTGGATTTTTTGGAAATCTCTTAGAATCCACGTTCATCCGTGTTTATCTGCGGTTTTATTTCTGTTTTTATTTAACCAGCCATTCATTGACCCGTTCCGCGGCGCGGCGGTGGGTTCCGGGGTCGCCGAGTTGGGAGCTGACTTGTTTGAGTCGGGCGACGAGGTCCCCGCGTTGCTCATCGTTGCTAAGGATATTTTTGATCCATCGGCTGACCTCGCAAGGTGAGGCGTCGGCTTGGATGAATTCTTCGACGACTTTTTCACCGGCCAGGATGTTTACTAGTCCGATGTATTTGATTTTTACTAAAAGCTTACCGAGTAAATAGGTCGTCCACGCCATTTTATAAACGAGGCAGTAGGGGAGTCCGAACGTGGCGGCTTCTAAAGTAGCGGTTCCGCTGGCGATGACGCCGCAGGCGGCGGTTTGCATGAGATCATGGCTGCCACCGTTACGGAGTTTGATCCAATCGGTCGCTTCTGCTTCGTCGATCATCCACCGCATGGTTTTGGCGAGTTTGGGTGTGGCTGCGGGGACGGCGAACTGGAGATCGCTGCGCCAAGCTCGGAGGAGTTTGGCGGTTTGAATCATCATGGGGAAAAGTTTGGCGATTTCTCGTTCTCTACTGCCGGGAAAAAGTCCCACGAGGTTTTCCTGTCGTGGGGCGTTGGTTTTTTCGACGGCAAGTTCATCGACAAGTGGATGTCCGACGTGAGTCGTTTTGAGGCCGGCATTTTCGAAGATGGGTTTTTCGAATGGGAAAAGGCAGAGCATTTCATCGAGGATTTGCACCATTTTCGGGATGCGTTTTTTATTCCATGCCCAGACTTGTGGACTGATATAGTAGACTTGGTGGGTATTGGGCAATGCCTCGCGGAGGGCTTTTGCGAAGCGTAGATTGAAGCCGGGATAATCGACTAATAATAGCACATCGGGTTTGAGAGAGACGGCGTCTTTAAGCATTTCATAGAAACGCTCTTTGAACCAACTGTAGCGTTTGAGAACTTCGATCACGCCCATGACCGCGGCGTCTTCGACCCAGTTATTTACCGTGCCGCCGCTGAGGGCATGCATTTCGGGGCCCCCGGCGCCGTAAATTTCGATATCTGGACGAATGGTCTGTAATTCAGTCAGTAAGCCAGCGGCATGCGCATCCCCACTCATTTCGCCCGCAATCACATAAATCCGCTTCACAAAAAAAAACTACCCAATGAAAGGCCTAGTCTTCAATCTCCAAAGCGAGCACCCAAAGAGTTAGTGACAAAAATCATTCGTAAGTATTGGATTGTGTATAACTTAAGACATGAAAGTCCTCCTTTTACTCATCGTCATAATCCTCGCAGCCATGGCTGGCTACTTGGTAGAGCCCAGCATGCGCCTGCAATTAACGGGCAAGTCTGCTAAAATTGAGAAGTTTGCGCCTAAGCCCAAACAAAGGACAGCTGAAGTCATTTCCGAACCGGTGACACCTGTGATTCCTGTGCTGCCTATGGTCAATTCCACTCCAGAACCGAATGTAGAGCTGAATCCTGAAGTTGTAGACTTTGAAGCGCCTGTCACTCCGAGCAAGCCTGATGCTCCTGTAGTGCCTGTAGCTGAGCAACCAGAAGCTCTGACTCAAACGGCAGACGTGGTGCTAGTGATGAAGGCAAGTATCGCTTCGGGGCAAATTTCGAAGTTTAATGCGAGTCAAGTTTTAGAATGGGAAGCTGGCACAGGCACGGAGGTGTTTGATGGTCAAACCTATCAAGTCGGCAATGTGAAGTATCAGGCAGAAACTCCGTTCGGCACAAAAAATCTTCCAGCGAAAGCATTGATCAAAGACGGCAAAGTGGTGCGTTGGATTTCTCCAAAAAGCGGAATGCAAATCGAGTGATCTCTCGCTTCTCTGAAATATTTAATCCCCCCCACTGATTTTTTGAAAGACTCCATGACTTCTCGTGAAGCTATTCTTGCGCTGAATCTTTTGCCAAGTATCGGACCCGTTCGTATTTCACGTTTGTTGAATGCGTTTGGAAGCGCGGAAAAAGTTCTAACTGCTTCGACCAATCAACTACTACGTGTTGATGGCATCGGTAACGAAACCGCGAAGCTGATCGCTGATTGGGAAAACTTAGTCGATCCGTCGAAAGAACTGGCGGAGGCAGAGGACCGGGGAATCTCCATCATTACGCGGGATGACGAATCCTATCCTAAATATTTACTTCAAGCGTATGACGCGCCAATTCTGCTCTACGTCTGGGGAAGCATTTTACCACAGGACAGACATGCGATTAGCGTGGTTGGATCGCGACGCAGCACAGCTTACGGCACATCTGCGACAAAGAAGCTGACGTATCAGTTAGCGCATGCAGGATTCACGATTGTTTCAGGACTCGCTCGTGGAATCGACACCACTGCCCACGAAGCGGCGCTTGCAGCAAAAGGTCGGACGATCGCTGTGGTTGGCTCTGGGTTGGCGCGTTTGTATCCACCAGAGAACTTGGCCTTAGCTGAAAGGATTGCGAACGGAAACGGCGCGGTGATTTCAGAATTTCCCCTGCACAGAGCTCCCGACAAACAAACCTTCCCAATGCGGAACCGGATCGTGGCGGCGTGGTGTCAGGCAGTATTGGTCACGGAATGCCCCGCTTGGTCTGGTTCGTTGATCACCGCGAATCTCGCTTCTGAATATGGGAAATCTATTTTCGCTGTTCCGGGGCCTATCGATAAACCTTCATCGGCGGGTTGCCATCAGTTGATCCGTGATGGCGCGACCCTGATCACCGATGCCTCGCAAATCATCGATGATATGGGAGAGTTGCCATTTTCCTATCAGAACGAAGAACCGGAACAAGCCGTTGCAGATTTACCCGAGTTGCCCGAGGAAGAGGCAAAGATTTTGGCGGCGATGCCTGCGGGTGAAGAACTCGCGATCGATCAACTCATCCACCACACTGGTCTGCCTTCATCAGCGGTAACGGCAGGACTTTTTAAGCTGGAGCTGCGCCGTTTAGTCAGACCGCTTCCAGGATTTCGCTTCATACGTCGGTGAGGAAAACGACCAAGTGCCACTATGGATTTTGCGTGAAAAACGGACGCTTTACGAAAAAGTCGATTTTCCCTGAAAAGCTTTTCCTCCTTGCATCCTAGGAAAATCCCTGCCTAGTCCCACTTCAGACACAACGCCTTTCTAGAACTTACCTCCATGGGAAAAACACTCATTATCGCCGAAAAACCCTCCGTCATGAACGACCTCTCCAAGGCTCTCAGCCCGAAATTGGGGAAGTTTAAAAAAGTTGGGGAGGGACGCGACATTCATTACGAAAACGACGGTGCAATCATCACCTCAGCGGTCGGCCATTTGGTTGAGCTCCGCATGCCGATGGGGCCAAACGGGAAGAAACTCCCTTGGAATTTCGGAGTTCTCCCGGCCATTCCCGAGACTTTCATCCTAGATCCGATCGAGCAATCCGAGGCGAAACTGAAAAAAGTCCTCAAACTCGCGAAGCGTAAGGACGTCGATAACATCGTTAATGCGTGCGATGCTGGCCGCGAAGGTGAACTGATTTTCCGCTATATCATGGAAATCGGCGAGATCCAGAAGCCAGTCAAACGCCTCTGGATGCAGTCGATGACCACGGGCGCCATCATTTCCGCTTGGGAAAATCTCCGCAGTGATGAGGAAATGAGACCACTCGCGGATGCGGCGAAGTGCCGTTCCGAGTCCGATTGGCTGGTCGGACTCAATGCGACCCGCGCCTTTACCTGTTTCAACTCTCGTCACGGCGGATTCAATATCACCGCAGCAGGTCGGGTGCAGACACCGACCTTGGCGATCCTCGCGGCTCGTGAAAAAGAGATCCAAGCATTCACGCCAGAACCCTATTTCGAAGTCCACGCCACGATGCACGTCGCAGCGGGAGAGTATTTAGGAAAATGGATCGATCCTAGTTATAAGAAGTCAGAAGATAAACCACACGGCAAAGCGGAGCGGATTTGGGAGCAGAAACAAGCAGAGGCGATTGTAGTACGTTGCCAAGGCAAGCAGGCAGAAATTTCCGAAGAGAAAAAATCTAGCACACAGATCGCTCCGCAGCTTTACGATCTAACAACTCTTCAACGTGAAGCGCCGTTTTCTGCGAAGGGAACGTTGCAGATCGCACAAGCCCTTTACGAGAAACATAAAGTGCTGACGTATCCGAGGACGGACTCGCGTTACCTTCCAGAAGACTACGTCCAGAACGTCAAAGACACGATGAAGCAGATCGCGAACAGCGATCTCGATGTTGCGAAATACGCGAAAGCTGTTCTTTCTGGTAAAAATGAAGCTGGCCCGCATCTGCATCAGTCCAAGCGGATCTTTAACACCAAGAAAGTTTCAGATCACTTTGCGATCATCCCTACCGGCAACATCGCCAAGCTCTCAGATACCGAACAAAAAGTTTACGACATGGTCGTCAAACGGTTCATCGCTGTTTTCTATCCGCACGCGGAATTTGAGCAAACCACCCGTCTCTCCACCATTTCCAACGGAAGCGAGAAAGACGTTTTCAAAACGGAAGGTCGTGTTCTAACGATTCCCGGTTGGCTCGAAGTTTACGGTCGCAAGATCGGAGTCGCTGCTGGAAAAGATGAATTGGTCTCAGTAAAAGCTGGCGAAACTGCCAAAGCAGATCCTGTGGAATTGGTGAATGAACAAACACGTCCACCAGCACGCTTTACGGAATCTACGCTACTCTCCGCGATGGAAGGTGCGGGCAAGTTACTCGTGAATGATGAAGAGCTCAGAGAAGCTATGGCTGAACGTGGTCTCGGAACTCCAGCGACACGGGCGGCGACGATTGAAGGTTTGATTTCACAAAAATATCTTCTTCGCGATGGTCGCGAGCTGCACGTCTCGCCATCTGGCTTGAGATTGATCAATCTCGTCCAAGAAATGGATATCGAAGGTCTCTATTCACCGCGCATGACCGGTGATTGGGAATACAAGTTGCGTCAGATGGAACAAGGTCATCTCAAACGGAACGAGTTCATGAAAGAGATCGTTGCTTATACCGAAGACATTGTCGCCAAAGCTCATGGCCTTGCAGAAGTTGCGAAAAGTCAAATTTTCCCAGATGTTGAGGTTGAGCATCCGATTCATGGTAAGCTCGTCTTGAAACAAACCGATGCGACCTACGAATCACGCGATCCCGAAGTTCCGTTGAAAGTTAAAAAGTATATCGCGGGTCGTATACTCAGTGAAGATGAGCTCCGAACTCTGATTTCAAAAGGCGTTGTCGGACCGCTGCAAGGTTTTAAATCGAAGTTCAACAAGCCTTTCGACGCATCCTTGCAGCTCGATGCGAAATTCAAAACTTCGTTCCTCTTTGAAGGCGATGACGACAAAGCGCCGGATCTCAGCGATGACATGCTCATCGGTTCTGCGAAAACTCCGGATGGTAAAGAGTATAAGGTGTTCGCTACGGATAAGGCTTACTATGTGCCGGACATCGTCACCAAAAAAGATCCACACGGAGTTCGTATCGGACGCGTCATTCTACAAAGAGAAATCCCAGAGGATCAGGCATTGAAACTCCTTTCCGAAGGTAAGACCGATCTGCTTCAGGGCTTCATTTCAAATCGCACCAAACGCAAGTTCGATGCCCACCTCACCTTCGATCTAGCTACCGCAAAAATCGGTTTCGATTTCCCACCAAGGCCAGCAAAGAAGACAGCGAAAAAAGCAGCAAAGAAAACCGCAGAAGAATAACCGAACAGCCGGTCTCCGAACGTCTTTTTACAAGCGCCGCAGGCTTCGGACTGCTGGGATCATTCCCAGCTTTTACGTTAAGCTTTATGAATCGGAGCGATGGGTCACTACCGGATCTTTCCGTCTACATCCATCAACCCTGAAAGCTGCCCCGACATGTCGGGGCAGCAGTCGAAAGCCTGCGGCGGAAGATTACCCTAGGACTTAGCTGTAATCACCTTCTTACACCAACTAAGAGCCATCAGGGAATATCCTGTGCCGTAGGGTTGGTGGTAATCGTAGAGTGGGTAATCCCACCAAGAACCGTCTTTTTCTTGTCTGGATATGATAAGCGCGGCGAGTTTTTCGGCGTAGGGTTTTTGCTTTTCTGCGGGAAGTAATCTTACAGATTCCGTCAAATAGTAGATGCCGTAGTAATAGAAATATCCGGAGATTCTGAAATTGCTGTCGTGAGGGACGGGGCGTTTGCGGGCGATCGCTAACCAACCTTCGCGTGCGAGGAAGCGGTCGGCCCATTCGGTAATGACTTCATCGGTGATGCCATCGCGGCCGTAAACGCGAAGCGTGGCGTTGCAGGCTTGAGAGCGAGCAAGTGAACCCGCAGGGCGGTTGATGTCGGCGCGTGGACGCATGATGTGGCTGTGAGAGTAAGTATAGGCTTTGTCTGGGGTTTGTTGGCGTTTGATTGAATCGAGCGATGTTCTAACGACTTTATCGTTCAAGGTCAGGCCAAGTTTTTGACGGCCTTCATACATTGCGAGAAGAACGGTTGCGGAACCGAACGCAGTGGTGATGCCGGTGGGTTTCTGCGAAGTAAAATCATCAAACACATCGAGATAGCCGAAGCCGCCGTTGACGTCCTCGTATCGACCCACGAGTTCGATTTGTTGTTGGGCGAGAGTTTTGTAGAGGGTTTTCTTTTCTAGATGGGTTTCTCGTTCCTGAAGTCTGACCAGTGAACGCAATCCGTATGCGTGTCCCCAGATGTTATAGGTGGTGGTTTGATCTGCGCGACGAAGTAGAGGGAGATTCTTGATCGACCAAGCTGCACATTTATCAATCGTAGCGAGTGTTTCAGGGCGAGTATCTCCGGAGTCGATGAGACCAGAGAGAGCGAGTCCGGTAGCTCCAGCTCGGAAGGCTTGATGGGCGCCTGGAAGCGGTGCGTAAATGTTGAGATTCTTGGTGCGAGTCGCGCTGCCCCATGAGCCATTTGCATTTTGATCAGTGACCAAGAAATCGACCCCGCGTTTGATGGTAGCATCAATCTCATCGATCGTTGGCGGCTGTAGAGCCTTGGTTTCCTCAGCGGCAAGCGTGAGCAACGGTAAACTCAAGATCGCGAGGCTGAGAGATTTGAGGAGGACGGTGAAGTTGCGCACAGCGGGATAGTAAACTTGAAATTTTTAAATTAAAGCTGAGAAATATAGGATTTCTCTCATGGTAGCTCCGATGATGTCGGGGGAGAGCGCCGCATGGAATGAGGAAGAATAGGATTTTCCAGATGAGAATAGATGCGGTCTCGCTTCGCGCGGTGCCCTCGGCGATGGCACCCGACCTCTAACTCCTTGTATTTTCCACCACTGAGCCAACCTAAAGTGCGTGAATGCAGATTTTGTGCTGCGCACATAGCCTGATGACCTTTTCTTTCTCTAACAGTAAGGTTTTACCAGCTTCGATGCCGATGGCGATGATGCCTGCTTCGGCGCAGTTTTCGATGGTTTGTGGGCCGATGACTGGGACGTCGAAACGGAAGTCTTGATTGGGTTTGGAGACTTTCACTAGCACAGCATCTTTATTGTGACCTAGCTCTCCGCCGCGGCGGATGCAGGCATTAGTGCCTTCGAAAGCTTCCACAGCTAGGACTGTGCCATGCCTGACGACAACGGATTGGCCG
>CAWUUP010000039.1:0-2829 GCA_963925255.1 uncultured Luteolibacter sp. | reverse complement strand
CCGATGCACCTGTCGATAACAACGGCAAAGGTGAATCCTTTTCTCCAACTGATCTTCTTGCGACCGGACTTGGGGCCTGCATGGCGACAGTGATGGGTATTTTCGCGGAGCGTAAACAAATTTCCATAGAGGGGTTAAAGGTTGAAGTGCGTAAGCACATGTCAACCGACACGCCGCGCCGCATCGCAAAACTCGAAGTGGATATTGATATGCCTCTTGCGGCTGATCATCCAGAGCGAGCGTTATTTGAGACCGCAGCCCGTGGTTGCCCAGCTCATCATTCGCTTCATCCGGATATCGAGACGATCTTCAACTGGACCTGGAAGTGATTCCGTATCTGACATCACCTCACATAAAACCCACCAATTTCTCATGCACCGATTCCTGATTTTGATCTCCATCCTCATGGCTACGCATGTAGTGGCTTCCCCAACGGATGCTGAACGCATTAAGCGCAGCTACGAGCTTTCTCAAGAAAGCTTTGTGCTCAAAATGAAGATCGCAACCACACCTGCTGAAAAACAGGCGCTCTGGGACAAACGCCCGTCTCCTGAAATCACAGCTCCACAGCTTTGGAAAAGTATCCGTGGATCCCTGCATCAGGATTGGACGATCCCTTACTCTGCCTTTTATCTCAACCTCACCCATCAACTAGCCGCATCCAATGCTGAGGTTTCCAAACATCGGGAAGAAATCATCAATGGCTTTGAAGCGCGCTATCTTGAGAGTCCAAACATCGGAGTGTTCTGCATCGCCCTCACCCAAAGCGGCTCTCCACGTGCGCTGCCCCTATTAGAAAAAATCATCAGCAAAAACATCGATAAGAAAACTCAAGGAATCGCAGCTCTCGGTACGGCGCTCTTGTTAAAAAACTTAGGTGATAGCCAGAAAATCTTAGAGAAGCGTATCACCCATCTACGCATGGCGATTATCCAGGCGGCTGAAGAAAAAATCGGTGATACGAGCGTTGCGACAGTCGCAGCCGATGAGTTGTTCATCATCCGCTACCTCATTAAAGGCCGAACACCTCCCGAATTTAAAGGCGCAGATGTGGCAGGGCGCATCATCAAATCCAGCGACTTCAAAGGTAAAATAACCGTCCTGTTGTTCTGGGATTCCAAATCATCGGAGATCGAAAAAGTCATTCAACTCAGCAACCAAATGGTCGATAAGTATGCTGGCAGCCCCATTTCAATCATCGGCATCACCCCTGAATCCCTCACTAGCGTCCGTGAGCTTCAGGCCAATGAAACGATCAAATGGAACAACATCATCGATTCCAAAGATGAAATTGCGCTCTTGTACCGAATCAGGAGCCGCCCTTCTGTTTTCATCATCGATGCAAACGGAAAACTGGAATACTCAGGAGTGCCTGGCTCGTTTGTTGAACTCACTATTGACGCCCTGCTCGAAGGCTCGAAGAGTGAGAAATGAGGATAGTGGGCGAACTCAGAATGAGTTTGGTAGGGTGGACTTTTGGCAAGCCTCCAAATCAAAACGAAAAAAGAGGCGATCTCGAAAGATCGCCCCTTTTAGAACCTTAACTATGAAAACAATGGCTCGGGAAATTATTTGACGCCCTTTTTGGACATGCGAGTTCCTTTGGTCGCGCCTTGGCGGGCTTTGAACTTAGGATTGGTCTTGCAGATCACGTAATTCGTGCCTTTGCGGCTGACGACTTGGCAATCAGCATGACGGCGCTTAGCGGAAGCGAGTGAAGATAATACTCTCATGAAAGAAATTGGTTAAATTTTGGCTGCCAACTAGGCGGCGGGGCGCGGAAAGTAGAAAACTAGGTGGATTTGTAAAGAGATTTCTTTATTTCCGGCATACTTTAGCGATCTCCTAGGGCGGGACACTTCATTTCTTAGATAATCAGCCTCACCCCTCCAAGATCAGCGATGCGGTAATTTAGGTGTGCGCCCGGGGAGCTCATGAACATGAGATTGGTCGGAATCCCCCATTCCACCGAAAGTCTGTTGATTAAAGCGGGTTTAAACTCCCCTTGGATCGCGACAAATTCGATATCAATCTCAGGATACACCTCGTCGAGGAACTTCAGATGTTGGGCAAGCATCAGCGGCACGCCGTGTTTCGCACTATAGATATTCACAAACTTAACACGATTGGTGTGCTCGTTATCTCTGATATAAAGTATCACCCGGTTCAGATTCTGAACATGGTCACCCCGCGTAAAATACACCACCTGCTGAGCCCGGATTTTATTCAACAATCGGTGCAGGCTTCGATCAAACAGGTTAACTCTAACGCTACGTTTCCTGAGTTTCAGTGCCTCTAAATCCTCATGGCTCTTCTCGGCTTCGTGTTTTTGGTGACTCACTCGCTTTCTAACTTCATCAACGAAAAAAACGATCAGCTCTAGTAAGTTAACGCGGGTCAGCATAATCGTAACCACAAGCATAGTCGGAATGAGATACTCAAGGAAAACGATGAGATACGCTTGATTCAGCCTGGCATTTCCAAGAAACGCGACCACAACAGCCAGCAATCCAACTAGGACCGTTATGTAGGTTGCTCGGCTTGGACGAGGTAAATTCGCCCGCTCAACTTTAAGCATCAAGTTGCCAATCGCGAATAGTGCCATCACCGCCAAAAAGGAAAGGGTGTAAACTGCCGCCAGAGATTTTAAATCGCCCTTGGTGATTAGTAAGACCGAAACCGAGAGCAGGAAAAATACAATTATGATCCTGTGGGAGGTTCCACGATTGGTTTCTTTGAGAAGGAATTGAGGTAAGCAGCGGTCGAGGGTCATTCGTTTAACTAGGCCTGTGACGCCGACATAACTCGTCAAGGTTGCTCCGCTCAGCA
>CAWUUP010000038.1:0-4318 GCA_963925255.1 uncultured Luteolibacter sp. | reverse complement strand
TTTCTGATAAATGGATAGCCCGTGGGCTACTGTTGGGGGCTGGTTTATTTGCTGCGATTTTACCGATATTCATTCAACCAAGTATGGGTTGGATCGGTTTGGTTCCTTTTGCTTCGTGGTTACTGCTCAGTATGTTGAGGTATCAATCGCCGGTATCGGCGCATGTTTCTGCTTTGCTTGCTGGAATTCCCTTTATCGATTGGATTCTATTGTTTCCCTTGGCAAAGATCTGGTTGAGTATGGGGCGGGTGGATAGTGATGAGCCGATGTATCTGATTGCGGTGTTTTTAGCTCCGATTTGCTTTGTAGTAGGGCGTTTGTTGCAGAGATTGGCGCCTGCGACTTGATTTTAGATTTTGCAAATGGCTTTTCATTTTTCACCGCAAAGCAGACAGAGCGGAGCGAAACTTAGTCAAAGAGGCAAAGGGATGCAGAGAGGGGAAACTTTGTTTCAGTGCTTGATGTTTCCCTCATCATGGAGTCCATTCTGTTTAGATATTTCATGAGTAGTATTGTAGAAAAACAGGAGAGATTGTTGGAAGATTTGGGGATTTTCCAGGATTGGACGGAGCGGTATGAATATGTGATTGGTTTGGGTAAAAAACTTGAATCGCTGGCCGATGAAGCTCGGGATACAGATCATTTGATCAAAGGCTGCCAATCTCAGGTCTGGCTGGATGCGGAAAAGAAGGACGGACGGGTTTATTTTTACGCCGATTCAGATTCGTTGATCACCAAAGGCATGATTGCCTTGTTTATCGGTGTTCTGAATGGGGAAAAACCGGATGATATTTTGACAGCCGATATGAGTTTTATTGAGAAAACGGGTCTAAAAGAGCATCTAGCACCGACTCGTGCAAACGCCCTTAATTTGATGGCAACCCAGATGAAACAACGGGCGCTTGGGTTTGCAAATTAGTAATTTGAAGAGGTTTAACCGCAGAGAACACAGAGAACACATAGAGGGCGGTCGCGCTTTTTAGTTGGATTAATCTTTTCGTTTTTGAGTTCTTTGCGGTTAAAATCTAATTTGCCTGATGATTGGTAGATGTAGGGCGACTTTCGGCTTTGCGTTACGCATTGCCGTTGACGGTTTAGCTTGGGTGCATAGAAGCTTCGAACATGTTCATTGATCACATCAGGATTTTGGCGAGAGCAGGAGACGGTGGAGACGGCGCGGTTTCATGGCGTCGCGAGAAATTTGTCCCGCGCGGAGGCCCGGATGGTGGCGATGGCGGAAACGGCGGTAAGGTCATGTTGGTGGTCGATAATTCGACGGATACCCTGCGTCAGTATCATTTTGATCCGAAATTAATTGCCGAGGACGGCAGACCGGGTGGTGGGCACAAGAGAACAGGTAAGGGCGGGCAAATGAAAATTGGTAAAGTGCCTCCCGGAACTGTGGTGTATCGGACGAGCGCGGGGACCGTCAATGAGGCAGTCGAGCATGAGCGCAGCGATGAAGGTATCGATCTCGATCCGATTGCGGACCTTGTTGAAGAAGGTCAGACTTTTATTTTGTGTGAAGGTGGAATCGGTGGAGAAGGAAACTTCAAATTCCGCACATCAACGAACCAGACCCCAATCGAACACACGCTCGGAACTCCTGGGCAACAGGGGGTGTTTTATTTAGAACTACGCCGCATCGCCGATGCAGGATTGGTGGGTTTTCCGAATGCGGGTAAATCGACCTTGTTAGGAAAAATTTCTGAAGCGAAACCGAAAGTTGGTTCGTATCCGTTCACGACGCTTCAGCCAATGATTGGCGTGGTGGAGTTCGGTGGATTCCGTCGCTGCACCGTTGCGGATATTCCTGGATTGATAGAAGGAGCACACGAAAACCGTGGCTTAGGTCATGAGTTTTTACGTCACATCACGCGTTGCCGGGTGTTGCTTTTCGTGGTCGATATGGCGGGCAGTGAGGGTCGTGATCCGATTAGCGATCTCCAGATTTTACGCACGGAGATCAAAGAGTATGATGAGGATCTCGCGAAATTTCCGTGGAAAGTCATCGCTAACAAAATGGACTTGGAAGGATCGGAAGAGAACCTAGCTATGTTCCGGACCCGTTTCCCTAAGGTCGATATTATTCCGATTTCAGCTGATACTGGACAGGGATTGGATGATCTTAAAGTCATGTTAGACAGTGAGGTTTCCCAAAAGGGGCGTAAATGAGTCATCATTCCGTCTTTGTCTATGGAACTCTGAGAAAGGGTGGCTCGAATCATTTTCGAATGGATGGAGCTGAGTTCGTTGGACTGGGCTCGGTGATAGGCGCGATCTATCTGATCGATTCGAATCCTGATTTAGTATTTCCCGCGTTAAAGTTAGAGTCTGACAGTCGGGTTATCGGCGAGATCTATCATGTTTCTGAAGCTCAATGCATTGACTTAGATGCGTTTGAGGGAATTTCTGAGCATTATGAAGAACCATACGAGTATCGGCGTATGATGGTGAGTGTTGAATTAGAGACAGGAGAACTCATGCCTGCTTGGGTATGGGAATGGAATTCGTGTTTAGACGGAATCTTGCCTCTTCCAAATGGTGATTGGTTGCTTTATGAGCCGAATCCGAGTTGATTGGTTGGGTTGCAAATCATTCCTCCAAATCTGCTTCTGCAAGCCTATAGTCATGGGGTTTTCCCGATGGCGGAGAAGGGTGAGATTTTTTGGTATGAGCCCAAGATGAGAGGATTGATTCCGTTGGATGAACGGTTTCATGTATCACGTAGCCTGAGGAAAAATTGGAACAAGAAGCCATTTGAGATTCGTTTTAACACGGCGTTTCGGGAAGTGATGTTGGGTTGTGCCGAGCGAGAAGAAACGTGGATCGATTCTGTGATTATAGAAAGCTACTGCCAGCTCCATGAAACGGGTCATGCTCATTCCGTTGAATGCTGGGATGACGAGGGACTGCAAGGGGGGATTTACGGGGTGACGATAGGAAAAGCGTTTTTCGGGGAGAGTATGTTTTCACGTAAAACCCATGCTTCAAAAATTGCGATGATCGCATTGGTGGAGAGATTGAGAGAGCAGGGATTTCAATTATTTGACACTCAGTGGTTAACAGATCATCTGAGAACCTTCGGTGGTGTCGAAATACCACAAGCTGAATATTTAGAGCTGTTGAATGCGGTGCTTGATTCAGAAGCTAGTTAAAACTTCTCAGGTATTTTTCAATCACCTCGGTTTGATAATCCCAGTTATTCAGATCGATGTTGTAAAAGTTCGCGACGTTTTAGGATAACATGGAGCTCGTAGCTATAACATCGATAGAGATTGAATAGGGCTGCGTCTTTTCGACCTTTGTTCATGCGGGCAGTGATGCTTAGAATCTCTGGCCGGACCAAACGGCCAGAACCTTCTGCCTACTCTGGCTCCGGGTGCAGATGATACCAAACTCCGTAGCTGGGTATTGATCGATCGCGAGGTGCATGCGCAACCCGCACGCGTTGGAAATTTTAGATACCCGACCCGTGTGATGCGCACACCAGAATTCTTCTATGTGAAAAATTTCAAGCCCGATCGCTGGCCCATGGGTGATCCTTACGGCTTCACCGAAACTTCCGTGCCTTCGTATTAGCAATTGGCAAACAATACTCACGCTGACTTTCCAGATATGGATACTCCGCCCACCAAGATATGGGTTGTAGTGCATAGAAATGATCCCGAGATGGAGACTTTCGTTCAGTTTGCTTGAGGTAAGCGCCCAGCAGAAGGGCTCTACGATTTCGCCAAAGATCCCGATCAAATGAAAACGTCGCGGCTGATCCTGCTTATGCAGAAACTATAATAAAACTCTGCAATCGTTTGGTGAATGAGCTAAAATTGAATGACTATCCTCGCTTGGACGACGACGCGTTCGATAAAGCGCCTCGCCATTTACAGAAGAAGAAATAGTCTGACGCCAGATGAGCACGCCCGTTCCCGGTCAGGAGGACTTTGACCAGCAGGAACGAACTTTCCGGCTTGAAGTCGTGCGTGCGTTTCCAGCGGGTTTCATCGACACCGCTGCGACGAGTTTCGCGATTTTCTTTGCGATTCAGGTCTTTGACATGCATTGGGCAGTTAAAGCAGCTATGCTTGCAGCGAGTAGCGTAGGGCAGTTATGTAGTCTTTTCATTGTTCAAATCGCACGTCGATTGGGGAGACCCGTCAACACGCTCGCCTCATTCATTTGGTTGCTTTCCTTTATCGGCTTCTCTGTTGCCGCTAACTCTGGGTATAATGCGATTCTCTACTTCGTGGGTTGTGTGATCGCATTCACTTGCTTGGGAATGAGCGCGCCGCTCACCGCACAGATTTATCGGAAGCATTAT
>CAWUUP010000037.1:0-3913 GCA_963925255.1 uncultured Luteolibacter sp. | reverse complement strand
CCATGGGCACAGATTAATCAAACGGAGATCGAAATTGATGGGCCGTCGTATTCCTATCAAACCATGACCAAGCTAGATCAGAAATTTCCTGAAGCCGATTGGTTTTGGATCATGGGAGGAGACCAATGGAAGATGTTACCGAAATGGATGCATCCCGAGAATTTGGCCAAGTTGGCGAGTTTCATTGTGATGGTGAGAAATGGGGAGGCGGTTTATCCCATGCCGGGTTATCGGATGCAGGTGATAGCTGGGTATCATCCAGCTTCCTCAACCTGGATCCGAGAGGCCTTGGCTAGAAATGATGAGCATATTCCTTATTTAGATCCTGAAGTCGCCCGAATAATTAGGTCTAGCTAGGGAATCTTGTGAAAAAATTCACAATCTTGGAAAATCCCATTGGCGTTCCGCCTTGGAGTGGGCATATTGCTGCGCGTCGCCCATGATATCGTATACCAAGCAACCACACGCCCGGGAATACCGGCTTATTTTCAAGAATATTGACCGTAAAGGATGGGATCCTTCGATCGCGACCTACATGGCGGATGGTGGCTATGATGATTTAAAGAAAGCGTTTGCCATGGCGCCTAAAGACATCACCGAGGAAGTGAAGAAATCTGGGCTGCGGGGCAGGGGTGGCGCTGGATTTCCGACTGGAATGAAATGGACCTTCATTCCACCAAATAACACTAAGCCGGTTTATTTGATTTGTAACGGAGACGAATCTGAGCCCGGCACCTTCAAGGATCGCTACATTGTGCATCAGGATCCCCATCAACTCATTGAGGGTATGGTGATTTCATGTTTTGCGGTGGGTGCACACAAAGCATTCATTTATTTGCGGGAAGAATTTCCTGAAGCTGCAGTCATCGTTGAAAATGCGATTGAAGAAGCTCGTGCCAAGGGTTTCGTTGGTAAAAATATTCTTAACTCAGGATTCGATCTCGAGATTTATGTGCACCGTGGTGCAGGTGCTTACATTTGTGGTGAGGAAACGGGTCTAATCGAGTCCCTCGAAGGCAAGCGCCCTTATCCCCGCATCAAGCCTCCTTACTTCCCTGCGGCGCTGGGTCTCTACATGTGCCCGACTATCGTCAATAACGTCGAGTCGCTTTGCCACGTGAAACACATCATTCATATGGGTGGTGATGAATACGCAAAACTCGGAGTCGCGCGTAATACTGGAACGCGGATTCTTTGCGTATCTGGCGATGTGAAAAACCCAGGATATTTTGAGGTCGAGGTTGGAAAAGTCACCATGCGTGAACTGCTCTATGATATGTGTGGTGGACCGAAGGAAGGTAGAGAAATCAAAGCGGTGATTCCAGGTGGGTCGTCGTCGAAAATTCTCAAAGCCAACGAAGTTTTCAAGCTCAAGAATCCAGATGGAACCGAACGTGAATTGGCATTCTGGGATATTCCTATGGATTTTGATTCGTTAGCGGCTTGTGGATCCATGGCTGGTTCCGGTGGTGTGATCGTTTTAGATGATACTCGCAAGATGTCTTGGGTGCTTAATAATCTCAACGCTTTCTATGCTCATGAATCGTGTGGTCAATGCACACCATGCCGTGAGGGATCGACTTGGATGAAAAAGATTTCCGATCGATTGGTTGAAGGAAAAGCCACTGCGAAAGATATCGATACCTTGGAGAGTGTTGCCTATCAGATTGATGGCCGCACCATTTGCGCCTTTGGTGAGGCTTCATCATGGCCGGTAGAGGCGATCATCGCTAAGTTCCGTGATGAGCTTCTATCTGAAACCGTCCAAGAGAGCGAGCTAGATGCAGCAAATCCTGAGGCAGAAGCCCAAAGAAAATTCTTGGTTCACTAATATCAGTTCAACTGAGCTTAGTAACTCGGAACTGGGATGAGCTTGGAATACTGATAAGAGTTTTGAGCTATGAATTCACTTAATTGATCGTCAGTGAAATTTCTGCCGTGTAATTGTTTGATTGCGCCATCTGTTAGAACAGTTAGGGAAACCTCTACAGCGGCGAGTCTTCCTCCTGCGAGTTGGTCGTCGGTGATGCTAGTGATGCTCGGCCCGGTAAGTCTATTACCTGAAATAATAAATTTTTCACCATCTTTCAGCGTAACACTCGCGTGAGATGTTGTTGTTTTGCCTGCGGCATCTGTTACCTGCACATCAAGATGAAATTTTACGGTGAACTGATAGATATTTTCACAGACAAAGTTTTTATTTTCATCAATGGGCTCAGCGCCGCCTGATGCATAGGGTGTAAATGCAGTTTTTAGATCTGCCTGACCCAGTAAGTTTTTAAAAGTATCATCCGGATTTACAAGCTTACGGTAGAGGACGAAGGTTTTGAACTTATCTTGGCTGTCATCACCGATTGGATCTTTGTAAACGAGTTTGTAGCCGATCGTTGAGATATCACCGCCTTTATCTGCTGTAGGGTCGCCAACTTTTCCATCGTAGCGATCTGTTGCAGCAGAGAAGAAAATGAGGTCGAGAGCGTTAGGGCTTTGATTTCCATTTGGGCCGCCAATTGGTTGGGCGCATTCCGTAAATAGCCATTGGAAATTATTTCCGCTTCGCACGGCCATGGACTCAAAGTCTGCTGCCAGGGAATCTACCATTGCTTTACCTTGAAGTGAGGCGCGGACTTCCGTACGGCTACGGTTCCAGATATCCAGAGAAGTGACCGTGACGGTAACTAGTATAGAAACGATGATGGTGGTAATCACCATTGAGACGAGTAGCTCAATTAAGGTGAAGCCATGTGAAGTCGTTCTTTGGTTTGCTTTCATGTGACTTTAAGGGGTGATCAACGGCGAACGGCAAGGTTACGAATGAATACAGGTTTGACTTTGGAATCGGCTGCAGCGGCTAAATTGAATTTCTCTTCAAATTTTTGGCCTGTTAAATATCCAGCTGAGACTGATGGAGTCATAAAAAAGGCAGCGGAGAAGGGGATCACTGCATCCGTATATGCGCTTGGAGTAGCTGCTTCAAGTTTGGATGTAGCAGGAGGAGCTATTGGATTAAAAATTTTCCCAGGTGTGCCCAACACTAATTGATTTGATTCTGTAACGAGTTGAGTTGGAATGACGTAAAACAAGGGTCCGACGATTGCTTCGAGGTCTTTTGATAGAAGAGGATCGTTGACTCGTCTTGCAGCAGTTTGCGTGATATAATCTAGACCAGGTTTACCATCGATCTTCTCCATGGGTTCCAGAGTTCCATCAGCTCTAGGTGCTGACTTCGCGTTTCCTCTATACTGATAAACTAGAATTGCCTTCGTGGCTACGTTCCCTTCTTTGATCCAAGTGAATGCTTTGTCAAAGCCAGTCGTGATTGTAACTGTTTTTTCGCCAGTACGTAGCGTTGACATGTCTCTTTCCAGAGTTGCTTGGAGCCGGTCTGCTTGCTGAGTGCTGATGGACCGTCTAATTCCCTGTGCGGCAGGAGTGAAAACGGTGAGGAAGCCGGTCAACAAGACAGCGAGGACTAAGATCGCGATCACGGTCTCCATGAGGGTAAATCCACGCTGGGTCGCGTGAGAGTTCGGATTCTGAGTTTTGTGGGTTGAGGGTTTCATGTGATCAGAAATTTTTCTTGGAACTATCTATATTCATGTGTTCTGGGTTGCGATAAGCTGAAGTTCTTCCATTTCTCCAGATTACGAATCCTGCCATATCTTTTTCCGCATCTCTGATAAATCTAGGCTCTTGGCCTTTCGGGCGAATGCCTCCGCCAATGATAAAGCTTGCACCGGCCTCAAGCGCGATGCCTTCGGCGTTGAATTCGTAGTAGGCGTAATTACCTGCATAGAGGGCAGTAAAGTTACCGCCTGTCATCGATGCATTAAGTATGTTCCCGCCATCGGTGAGTTTGGAGTATTCGCGGCTATAAAATGTGGCAACTGGCAGGAAGTATGCACGGCTTGCT
>CAWUUP010000036.1:0-6572 GCA_963925255.1 uncultured Luteolibacter sp. | reverse complement strand
CCCCAAAATCCGCATCGTGGCGGGCGAGGGCTAGGACGTGGGTGTTTGCGGCCTCGACGGCGTAGGGTTGATCAGCGAGGGAGGCTTTTTCGAGGATCCACTCGATGGCGGAGGTGTAGGAGCAGGCGGCAACGGGAAGGCCGATAACGGGACGGGTGCGCATGGAGGTATGCGGGAGTTAAACTCTGATAAACGGTTCTACCTCCCTGAGCTCGGGGGTGCTGGCGATGGCCGCGTTCCGATGCGCCGGTTCCGCGAAGAGGTAGAGTGCGTAGCCCCCGTAGCCCCCGCCGCAGTATTTGTGGGCGATGGCGTCTTGGATGGTGGGCAGCGGATCCATGCCCTCATCGAGCTGGGTGCTGTGATAAAGCGTCATGCCTTCGGCGATTTTATTGAGATCCGCGTGCAGGGTTCCCTCGCGTGCGACGCGGGAGCTTTGTGCGATGCGATCGTAATCGCGCGGAAGGTTAACGACGCCCGGGGTGTCGTGTTGCAGGCCTGTCCAATAAATGGCCATACGCCCGGCGAGGAAATCGCCGTTTCTTTTGAAATCGAGTGACGGTCGTTCGCCGGAGCGCCATACGCAGAGGCCGGTCTCACGGATGACGGCGGGATCTTGCCAGCCGACGCCGAGGCCGATCTCGGATTCAAAGCCATCGCGACCGTTGAGGAGAGCCCAAGCACCGCTGCCGCCGAGCCCGGCTTGTTTTTCGAAAGGCCATTCGCGCAAGGACACGAGGGGTGAAATGGCGCAGTTGACGATGTATGCGCCCGGGCGAGAGAAACGCGGAACATCCAGCCAACCCCCGGCGAAATCGACGCGCATTGGGGCTTCCGTGGGAGCCTGCACCCAGCGGACGATGGAGCTGGTGGAAACGGGATCGAAGCGCGGAGGGGTTTTGGGTAGGACGGAGTATTGCGCGCCGACCTGATCGCACAGCTCGCGCTTCAGGTCACCGTATTTATCGTCCTCGGTCACGATCAGAAAATCCGGGCGGATGCGGAGGAAGTCCTCCTCGAAATCGAGCCCATCCTTCTGACCTTGGGTGACGATGACCTCGTCGATCATGCGCAGCGCTTGCAGGAGGGCGCGCTTGTGATCATCCGGGATGGATGGTTTGCGGCGTTTGTGGTGCCAGAGCACATCGGCGGACGCAAATGACACAATCAGATAGTCACCCAATGCGCGCGCTTCCTCGAAGAACTGGAGATGTCCAGCGTGAAGGATGTCATAGCACCCGGAGACGAAAACTTTTTTCATTAGGAATTTGTAAGGAGGATGAGTTTCCGACTGATCAGTGAAGCAGGTTTTTTTAGTCCGGAAATTACGGCTGTTTACTCCTTGGAAACAGGGATGTGGTGGCCGTGAGATTTTAGGATGGCGTTTTGGCGGGCGGTGTCGAGGTCTGAGTTGACCATTTCGGCGCACATTTCCTCGACGGTGATCTCAGGAACCCAGCCGAGTTTTTCTTTCGCTTTGGTGGGATCTCCGAGGAGGGTTTCTACTTCTGCGGGGCGGAAGTAGCGGGGATCGACGCGAACGATGACCTCGCCGAGATTGAGGGCGGGTGCTTTCGATGGATCTGTGATGGCGATGACGGTGGCGATTTCCTCGGCGTCGGTGCCGGAAAATTCTAACTCGATGCCGGCTTCCTGTGCGGACATGCGGACGAACTCTCTAACAGAAATTTGTTTTCCGGTGGCTATCACGAAATCGTCGGGGTGATCTTGTTGGAGCATCATCCACTGCATGCGGACGTAGTCCTTGGCGTGCCCCCAATCGCGGAGGGCGTCCATGTTACCGAGGAACAGGCATTTTTCTAGGCCTTGGGCGATGTTGGCGATGCCGCGGGTGATCTTGCGGGTCACGAAGGTCTCCCCGCGGCGGGGTGACTCGTGGTTAAAGAGGATGCCGTTGCAGGCATACATGCCGTAGGCTTCGCGGTAGTTCACGGTAATCCAATAAGCATACATCTTTGCTACCGCGTAGGGTGAGCGCGGGTGAAAGGGGGTCGTTTCCTTTTGTGGGATTTCTTGGACTAGGCCGTAGAGTTCTGAAGTGGACGCTTGATAGAAACGGGTTTTCTTTTCGAGCCCAAGAAAGCGGATCGCTTCTAATAAACGTAGAGTGCCCATGGCGTCGACATCTGCGGTGTATTCCGGGGCTTCAAAAGAGACAGCAACGTGAGATTGGGCGCCGAGGTTGTAAACCTCATCTGGTTGAACCTCTGAGATGATACGGGTGAGATTAGATGAATCTGTTAGATCACCGTAGTGAAGTTTGAAGCGAGAATGTTCGATATGTGGATCTTCGTAAATATGATCGATCCGTTGGGTGTTGAAGAGTGAGGCGCGGCGTTTGATGCCGTGGACTTCGTAGCCTTTTTCGAGAAGAAATTCTGCGAGGTAGGATCCGTCTTGTCCGGTGATGCCGGTGATTAATGCGCGTTTCATGGAGGTTAGAGCGGAGAGGTTAGAGGAGGGTTTTGCGGAATACTGTGATCATGCGGGAGATTTCGTCTAGCTCGGAGAGGAGGGTTTCGATGGGTGTATCTAGATGAAATTCGTTTTTGAGCATGACGAGCATATTGGCTGTTTCGAAGATGGAGCGGCGTGAGTAATTGAGAAACTGAGCGAACTCGGGTTTTGAAGAACTGCCTGAGCCTTCGGCGATGTTATTTGTTATGCTGAGAACAGCGGATCGTAATTGTTCTGCCCATCGGTAGTGTTTGAGGGATTCGATGTCGCTTGCTAAGACGAATAGCTCGATGCTTACTGCTGCGCTTCTTTTCCAAATATCGAGATTTTGAAATCGGAAAGAGTGATTCATGATATTTCTTTCTCTCTGTTCTAAGCTCTAAGCTCTCCGCTATTTAGCGAAGCGAGGAAATCCTCATAAGCTTCGGCTAGGCCTTTTTCGAAAGAGATTTTTGGGGACCAGCCGGTGGATTGGATGAGGGAGATATCGAGGAGTTTTTTTGGGGTGCCGTCGGGTTTGGTGGGGTCTGTTAGAATCTCGCCGTTGTAGCCGATGGTTTGAGCGATGAGTTTAGCGAGGTCGAGGATAGAGAGATCGGTGCCTGTTCCGACGTTGGCCCAATCTGGTGGATTTTCTAGAGAGAGTAGGTGGAAGCAGGCTTCAGCTAGATCGTCGGTATTAAGGAATTCGCGGTAAGGTGTGCCGGATCCCCAGATCGTGACGGAGGGGGCGTTGTTTTGTTTGGCCTCGTGGAAGCGGCGGATGAGGGCTGGGATGACGTGAGAGTTTTCTGCGTGGTAGTTATCGCCTGGGCCGTAGAGGTTGGTAGGCATGGCGGAGTGGTAGAGCAGTCCGTGTTGTGCACGATAGTGCTGGCACATTTTCAGGCCGGCGATTTTAGCGATGGCATACGCTTCGTTTGTGGTCTCTAAGGGAGAGGTCAACAAGCAGCTTTCCGGCATGGGCTGGGGTGCTAATTTTGGGTAGATGCAGGAGGAACCAAGGAAGAGGACGCGCCGAATACCAGCTTGGCGTGAGCCCTCGATGAGGTTTGTAGCGATGGTGAGGTTCTCGTAAATGAAATCCGCAGGGTATGTGGAGTTGGCGTGGATGCCGCCGACCTTTGCTGCGGCAATGATGACCGTATCGGGTTGGTTTTGATTTAGGAAATCAAAGACATCGCGCTGTGAAGTGAGGTCGAGCTGGGAGCGTGAAGCGGTAAGAGCTTCGATATTTAATGCGTTGGCACGGCGGAGCAGAGCTGAGCCGACCATGCCGCGGTGACCTGTGATAAAAATTTTCATAAATTTTCAATTTTCAATTTTCAATACTCAAGGAAGAGTTCTTGGTTCTTCCGCCGTCGCCTTATGGCTATGGCGGACAAGTAGTTCTTGGTTCTTGGTTCTTTGAGATTTGAGATTTGAGATTTGAGATTTGAGATTTAAATACGCTACCGCCCTTGGTCGATTCTTCATGGATTGAGGAAAACCTGTGAGTTGTCTCTGGGGTGATGGTTTAGTCCTATTGAGATAGGATTGGCGGTTGTTCGAAAACTGGAATGGGTTTGTTAGGGAGGAGTATAGAAAAGAGGTCGAGGTTGACAGGTTGGACTTGGCCTAGGAATTCGAGGAGCACTTTGACGCGTTCTGTAGCGGGTGCGATGCCTTGGATGGTGCCCTTCATTCCCTGGAACGGACCGTTTGCGACCTCGACTTCATCGCCGATGGAGAGAGAAGGGGATATGGTGATGAGTTCTTGTTCGTCGTCGGACTGAAGGCGGACTTGTTCGATAAGGGAGGTGACAAACGTTTCTGGAACGTGAGGTATTTCAGAACCGAAGCGTACAAGTCCGCGGATGCCTTGGCAGAAGGTAACCGCGCGTTCCATTTCCTGAAGATTGAATTTGGCGAGAATGTAGCCGGGAAAGAGAGGTTCGAGCCACCAGATTTTGCCGCGGCGAGTGGCTTTGCGGTATTTAATGCGTGGGCAGAAAACTTCGACACCTTCTATTTCGCGAAGGTGTTTGGCGGCGATGTGTTCGCGCTTGGTTTGGGTGCGAACGCAGAACCATTCGGGTGATGTGAAGGTTGTTGTGATCATTGGCCGAGGATTTTCTGGAGTATAGGCAGGAGTTGGCCGCCGCGTTTCATCCACGATTCGAGGCGTTCAATGCGTTCGTTAAGGAAGGCGTGCTCGGTGGGGTCGGTAGTGAGCGAATTGGCTTCTTTAAGCTGCTGGAGTTTGGATTTTCCGCTATCGAGATGGGGGCGAATCTGTTCGCGAATGAATCCGCCAACGAGACGTTTGAGATCAATGGCGGGTTCGTAATATGTGCGGCGATCCTTCATGTCTTGGGCTTCGCGAAGTGCGCCAAGGGATTTCAGAGTTCGCAGGCCTTGGCTGGCAGAGCCTTTGGAGATGCCCAGTTTTTGAACGAGGTCATCGAGAGAGAGAGGCTCAGATGAGATGAAAAGCAGGCCGTAGATTTCACCTAAGGAGCGTGGTAGACCAAGCACTCGGACGCCATCGACAAAAAAATCCACAACCTGTTGCTGGATCAAGCTGAGGTGTTGGGATCTGGTTTGGGTGTTAGTGGTAGGCGAATCCACAACCCATCGTTATGCGCTTTAGAGGGATTGTTCAAGTTTTTTTGAACAAGTGGCGCCGAAGGCGCGGTTCTTGGTTCTTGGTTCTTGGTTCTTGGTTCTTGGTTCGAAGAAATGCAGCGCGAAGCTCAACCAAGAACTAGGAACTAAGAACCAGGAACAGCACCGCAGCTACAGCATATCACGCGTGATGATGTAGGAGGCAGCGCAGCGTGGGCATTGGACGGTGATGTGATTGGCATCGTGGAAAAGTTCGTCGGGTTTTTCGCGCCAGCCGCCGAGGATAGGGAGGATTCGATCTAAAGTGCAGCCGCAGTGGAAACGGAAAGGTCGTGTTTCGAGGAGATTGGTTTCCTCAGTTTCTTGGATTTTTGCGACGTCTTCTGTGGTTAGAGCGGCGAGCCATTCGAGGTCGGCATCTGGCTGGGCGGTAATGAGGACGTAGTTTTCATCGTCGAGACGAAAGGCGCGAGCGGGGCGTTGTTCGGATTGATCGTAGAATTGGGATATCCATTCAACGGGATCGCGTCCTTCGATTTCGAGGGTGGACATGCGAGGTTCGCGAGAGGTATCGGTGGTGGTCTGGGAGTAGAAAAAATTGCGATCCGGTTCGCGAATATTTTCAGTGAAGATGCGACCGGTGATGCTGGCTTCGTTAGAAGAACCGGTGACGAAGAGATTAATACGTGGGGCGCGGAGGTTAGCGGTCCAAGCTGTCGTCTCACTCCACGGGCGTGCGGTGAGGTGGAGTGTTAGAACGGCGAGGGCGTCTTTGAGCATCGCATCCAGTTCGATGGAATAGCGGATGCTATACTCCATGAGGTGGAGGTAGTAATCCGTGTAGATTCCGGTGAATTGACCGCGAAGCATCAAGCAGTTGCGATGACGGACGAAGATGGATTCGATTTTGGTAAAATCTTCGGGCTGCATGAAGGGATAGTTTATGCGGGCGGTATAGTTCTCTTTTCCAAAATAGCTTGGGAAAAAGGATCTCCATCTGAGGCGAATTCACTGAGATGTATGACGGCTAGTCCACCGATGACAATGACACGATGGTCTTGGGTTAATTTTTCGATGAACTGATTTGCGGAGGGGACCATTTTTCGACAGTTTTATTGATTTTACAGGCGATTTCCCATAATTCTGCGACGGAAGTGGGATGATTAACCTAGGGCTCGCTATTATCGGTGATTTTAGATGGCTGCGAAGCTGGGCGACTGTCACGCAGTCGCTGCATGCGCTTGCGAAAAGCCCACTCTTCTTTCAGGCGTTCGACAGGGATGCGGTATTGAGGAAATGCCATGGGTGCAACCTAGCTGAAGATTGATGAGTAGGAAAGAGTGTAAGCTGCAAAGAAGACAGAAGACTTGGAGACAACCTTCGGCCAGCTCAGGACTGAAGCAAGACACAAGACGAAGAGCTGTGAAGAATCACAGCAGTCCAGAGCCTGCGGCGCAATCGTTCTAAGCTCCCGGGAGTTCGATGAA
>CAWUUP010000035.1:0-4430 GCA_963925255.1 uncultured Luteolibacter sp. | reverse complement strand
AACGAGATCTACAGGGACGAGAGGTTTGATTTTTGAAGCATCGGCACCACGGGCAACAGCTGCGTCACGCATCGCTGCGATATCGACGAGTAGAGGAACTCCGGTGAAATCCTGAAGAACGATGCGGGCGACAGTGAAAGGAATTTCGTATTCACCTGGATTCTTCGCGTCGTAGTTCGCGAGATTTTTTACGTCATCTAACGTGACTTTGCGTCCATCGACATTGCGAAGAACCGATTCGAGTACGATCCGGATGGAGACAGGGAGTTTAGAAAGGTTCGGAAAGCCGTCTTCAGAGAGTGCTGGAAGGGAATGGAATTTGCCTTCTTTGCCGGAGCCTGTGGTGAAAGTGCGGATGTAGCTCATGGATAGTGGTTTTCTAAAAAAGATTCTGTGCGCGGAGGGTTGGGGATTGCGGGGAATTTGTCAAAAACGTTCCTTACTTAGTATTGAGATTGTCGCTGGGGGTTTGCTTTGATTATTTAGGGTTATGAAATGGGTATTGATGATCATCGCGGGGAGTTTGGTGGCTGGATGCATTGGAAGTAACCAAATCCCCACCCCGGATGCGGCGCTTGCGGCGCAAAGTGGACAGTCTTTGGAAGCATTGCAAAGGGGGCATGCAATTTATATGATCCAATGTGGGCGTTGTCATGAGCCGATGATGCCTTCCAAAGTTTCTGATGCTGATTGGCACATTGTGGTTCCCGGGATGGCATGGAACGCAGGTCTTTCCAAAGCTGATGAAGCGGCGGTCATGAAATACATCCATGCAGCGCGACTGGAGTCACGCGGTCCAGCTTCTAGGTAATAAAAAACCGCCGCTTTGTGGGCGACGGTTTTGATGGTGCACGAATAACAAGCGAGAGAATTAGTATTTTACTCCGCAACCGTAAGGCTTGTTGGTGGCGGTAGTGACTTCTTTGCCTGCGAGTACTGCATCGAGAGCGTTTGCGAATAATTTATCGGCGTTTTCGATGTCCTCAGCTTTTACCGATGGCATGGAATCGATAGCGCCTGAGTAGGCGAACGTGCCGGTTTTTGCGATGATCATCATGTGTGGAGTGACTTTCGCATCGAAGGCTTTACCAACTTTGCCGTCCGCGTCGACGATGACTTCAGTGGCTTTGCTGCCCTCTGCAGCAGCTTTCTCGGCAAGTTCACTAGCGGGAAGATATCCTTGTTTGCCCTCAGCTGAAGAATTAACTGTCAGCCAAATCACACCTTTTTCGGCGTATGCTACTTGGAGAGTTTGCATGTTTTTTGAGGAGTAATGCTTTTTAACGAAAGGGCAACTGAAGTTGGTCCACTCCAAGACGACGACCTTGTCCTTGTAATCTGCTAGATTGACTTCGGTGCCTTTGGCGGTTTTTGCGGTGAAAGCAGGCGCTGCTTTGCCGACTTCTGCTGCAAATGAGGATATGATCGCGAATGCTCCAACAATAGCGACTGTCATAAATGGTTTCATAGGTTGCGTATTTGAATTTGAGATACCTTAAGAGCGGTGTTGATCCCAATACGTATCTCTAAAAATGAAATTTCCCTCTAATTTTTTCAGAAAAATGCTCCAAGCTTGATTGAGGTTTGGAACTTTGGGATTTGGAGGCTAGAAACATCTAGATGATTACGCAGGCATTTATCTTGGGAGCGGGACTTGGAACGAGGTTGAAGCCTCTGACCGATGTATTCCCGAAGCCGCTTGTGCCGCTCTTTCATAAGCCACTCGCCGAATGGGCGGTGGAGGCTTGCGAGGCTATTGGCTGCAAGCGGTTTGCGATCAATACTCATCACTTGCCAGAAAAATGGCAGGGATTTGGAGGCGATAGGGATGTGACGTTTTTTCATGAACCAATCCTCTTAGAAACTGGTGGTGGATTGAAAAACATTGAGAGTTGGATAGAGGAAGGAAACTTACTGATTCACAATGGAGATATCTTTTCATCGATGGATTTAAAAAGGTTAGTAGATGCACATGAATCCAGTGACGATGAAGTGACACTCGCTTTGCGATCTAACGGTGGTGAAAAGCGGATTTCTCTCGGAGAAAATAACCGTGTGGAAGATGTGAGGAGTGAAGTTCACGGCTTGCCTGGGACTCACGTCTTTACAGGAATTTACTGTGTAAAAAAATCATTTCTCAAAAGAATACAGGCAGGAGAAATTGTCGCAGTGATACCGGCATTTCAGGAGCTAGTGCGTGAAGGAGGAATCGGTGCGGTAGTTCTTGATGAAGGAGAATGGATGGATCTTGGCGATGCGGAATCTTATCTCTCAGCGCATCAGAAGCTCGCCCTGCAGCAACTCATTCACCCCGAAGCGATTGTCGAAGAAGGAGTGGTGATTGAAAACAGCGTGATTGGGAAAGGTGCGCGGATTGGCAGCGGCGCGCGAGTCGTCAACAGCGTGGTATGGCCAGGAGCAGATGTTTCACGTGAGGTGATGAATGAGGTAGTGATGTAGTTTAAAGGTAGGGTCGACGCGCCGTCGTCGACCGTGATTCTCGCCAATCGGGTATTGAATGATGCGTGCGTGTAGAAGTCACACTTCTGCTAGAGCGATCGTGCTAATGCGGTTGAGTCACGGACGACGACGGCGCTTCGACCCTGCCTTTAAATAAAGCCGGTCGGAGACCGGTTCTACTACAGCGTCGCGATCAGTCGCACGAGTTGGCGACCGTATTCGACGTATGAGTTGTAGCATTGGTTCCAATCTACAGCTGATGGATCTGGTGCGTGGAAGACCGTTGCGACGTGTGGTTCGATAGCGATCCAGCCTTTGTAATTGGATTGGTGGGCGTCTGTTAGAATTTCACGAATTTTAGCCTGGCCGAGGCCGGGCATAGTGTATTCTGGTTCGACGTCGTTAGAGACAGGATTGATGCAATCTTTGATGTGAATGTGCGCGACGTGGTCTTTGACTTTCAACCAGAACTCCATGGGGTCTTGCCATGGAAAAGGTTCCGGTTTGGAACGATCAAGTTGGAAAACCGGATTCCCGGTATCGAAAACGAGTTTCAAACCGGGAACTTCTTCGACGAGACGCAAGGAATGCTCGGCAGAAAAACCGCCCCAGTTCATGCAGTTTTCGTGAATCGCGGTGAGGCCTTCATCGGCAAAACGTTTGACGATTTCACGCAGGCGGCGGAAGCGTTCAGCTTCGTTTTGATCAGTTCCCCATGGCTCTTGAGCGTAGGACATGATGCGGATCATCGGTGTTTTCAGGCGCTTCATGCGTGGAATCGCTCGCTCGATTTCTGCGAGGGTTGTAGAAAAGTCCGAACTGATTTTTTTACCCCAGTTGCCAATCGCAGATCCAAATTCTGGGACAGTGATTGCGGCAGCTTCGAGTTTGTCTGCCGCTATTTGGAAATCCTCTTCCGGCATATCGTGGATATTTGCATTCCCAATCATGCGGGTGGAAATGGCATACCAACCGAGTTCTTGGGTGGCTGCTATCTGTTTGTCGATATCCCGGGATGCTTCGTCGGCGAAGCCTGTGAGTCTGTCAATGGAGAGCATACGCGGACGCTAGGCTAAAACTTTAAAGTTTAAACTTTAAACTTTAAGTAAGAGAGAGACTTTCGGCGGGTAATTGCTAATTTTGTATAATGAAGCGTCGGAAATGGATGGGACTGTTTGCTGGATTTTGTGCGGTGGGATGTAGTGGAAAAAAGACAGCTGTGGAAGTCAGCGCATAAGAGCGCCCATGGATTGACTTAAAGGATCAGTGGGAGCGAGTCAGTGGGGGGATTGTTGAGAACGAGGAAGAGCTCACCATTGGTTGGGGAGAGGGGCTGACGAATGTTCGCTGGAAAGGGGAAGCGCCAACCGCGTCCTTCGAGCTGGAGCTAAAGGCTAAGCGAGTCAATGGCTCGGACATTTTTTGTGCGGTGACTTTTCCCGCCCGAGGCTTGGACGAGTGCGTCACTTTGGTTGTTGGGGGATGGGGCGGTAGTTTGGTTGGAATTTCATCCATCGATGGTAAGGACTCGTCAGAAAACGAAACTCGAGCCTTTCACCCTTTCGAGACCGAGGTCTGGTATCAGATCCGATTAGTGAGGGACGGGGAAAAGATCATGGTGTGGATTGATGGAGAAAAGCTCGTCGATGTCGACACTACGGGTAAAACCTTGTCCTTGAGGCAGGGTGGCATCGAGGAATGTGCGCCTTTGGGCCTAGCTACTTGGTAGACCACCGCACAGATCAAAGACATACGCTGGCGCGGGCTTTAGATTGATAAATGAGGCGCTATCTGGCTTTAAAATGATCGATTCTTGGATATCTGGAGTCGTTTCCATGCAAGACTTTCGGCTTGCATGGGTCTACTAAACTGAATTACAAGACTCCAACGAACAACCTCTGTAACATGGAGAGTGGGTCATATACCCACTCTTTTGCGTCTACAGAACCTTCATTCACAACTGGGAAAAG
>CAWUUP010000034.1:0-23088 GCA_963925255.1 uncultured Luteolibacter sp. | reverse complement strand
TTCACGCCGACAACAAGGATGACGCAGGGTTTGCCATCTTCACGAGGAGCTGGCGGCGGGCAATCTTCCGGCAGGATTTTCGAAAGACGCTTGCGGGTGATGTCGACGACATCTTTAGCTGTCACGGTCCGCCCGAGATCGTAGAGTTCGTCGACGATGCCGGTGCTGAGTTTCCCCCCGAGATCAGCCGCGATGAGATTTGCCTCAAGATCGTCCCAATCGACTTCGGCTTGGTCGATGATTGCGTTGAAAAGTTTTTTGAAAAAGCCAGCCATGAATGTGAGCAGGCTAGTCGGGGGTGAGAATGGGTCAATTGAAGATTGCTGAATGCGGATCGTGAGGACTAAATCGTGGCGTGCCCGTAGTCCGCGTTTTACCAGATATCCTAGCCAGCCAAGTTGCGGCAGGTGAGGTCGTGGAGCGTCCGGCCAGTGTGGTGAAAGAGTTGGTGGAAAACAGCCTCGATGCCGGAGCGCGGGAAGTGATGGTGGATATTGAGAAAGGCGGGGTAAACCTGATTCGCGTGACTGATGACGGCTGTGGCATGGCGCGTGAGGATGCGTTGCTTTCATTGGAGCGACACGCCACCAGTAAGCTGCGCACAGCGGCAGATTTGGGCACGATCCTGACTTTGGGTTTTCGTGGCGAGGCAGTTCCGAGCATCGCAAGTGTCGCCAAATTCCGCATGGTCACGCGTCAGGCGGATTCGCTGACTGGGACAGAAATCATCGTGGATGGGGGAAAACTCCGCGATGTCCGCGATGCCGGCGGCGCACCTGGCACGGTGATCGAGGCACGGAATCTATTTTTCAACATGCCCGCCCGGCGTAAGTTCATGCGAGCTGAGAGCACGGAGTCGGCCTATGTTGAACAGCAGCTTCGCCTGCATGCGCTAGCCGCACCGGGTGTGCGATTCCGTTTCAGGAAAGATGACCGGACCGTATTTGATCTACCAGGAGTCGTCCGAACAGCGGATCGGGTGAGGCAGTTATTAGGGAATGAGCTGGGTGGGGAATTGGTGGAAATATCTGAAACCATGGGCAATGGCATGCAGGTCAGCGGATTCATTCTCCCAGCTCAGCACGCACGCAAAGGCAGGCGGCATCAATTTGTTTTTCTCAATGGAAGGCCGATCGAGGACACGGCGATCTCGAAGGGATTGGTAGAGGGTTTTCGTGGAAATCTTCAAGATGGGTTGTATCCGGCGGCATGGTTGTGGTTGGAAATGGAACCGCAGTTGGTCGATGTGAACGTCCATCCAGCGAAGAAGGAGGTCAGGTTCCATCGACCCAATGAGATACGGGATCTCATTGCTCAAGCTGTGGCTGAGTGTCTGAAGCCGCGCCAGCGCAGCCCGCTACCACAAGTCTCTACGCAGCCTGCTAGCACTTCCGAGCTCGCAATCGAGCCAGAGGAAAAAGTCGTGTCGCGTGTGGCCATGTTTCATCCGTCGCAGCAAGAAATGACCATGGCCGTTGGTAGCGATGCGGAGATCGCAGAACGACTTTCCAAAGCCCCGCAGTTCCGCTTGGTCGGGATGTTGCAGGAGCGGTATGTGATTTTTGAAAGCGATAGCGGCTTGGTGCTATTCGATCCCAAAGCCGCGCGCGAACGGATCATTTTCGAGCAACTCACCAAAGGCCACAAAGAGGGATTGGAAACGCAAAACCTGTTAGTTCCGGTGTTGATCGAGCTAGATCCTCGCGATTTGGATCATTTGTTACGCGAGAAAAACGCGTTGTTAGAAGCAGGCTTGGAAGTCGAGGCGTTCGGCGGCAATACCTTGCAACTCAGGAGCCTCCCAGCGTTTTTACAAATGGAAGACCCGAACATTTTCCTTAGCGAAATCCTGGAAGAAACGCTCCACGGTCCGGCATCCGCTGGGAAATTCACTTTCGAAAGGCTGGCAAGAATCATCGCCAGTAAGGCCGCTAAGCGAGTCGTCCCACGCTTCGTGGAAGCTCAGAGCCTGTTGGAAGAACTATTTGAATGCGATTTGCCCTATTGCGCAGCCGATGGCCGTCCCACCCTGACGGAATACAACCGCAAGGACATCGATAGGCGCTTTGGAGTGGGTAGGGGATAATCGACCCAAAACTGGCGCATCTTGCCACTTGCCAGATTTGGCTCAGACCGCGAGCCTCTGACATGCGCATTTTCGACCGCTATATCGCTAAACAGATTTTGGTTGGGACGATCTATGCAGTTTTTATCCTCAGTCTGGTGCTGGTGATGGGAAATCTTTTCAAGCAGGCTCGGCCGTTGCTGGTGGATCAGGCGGCTCCATTGAGTCTTGTGGTTCGGTTCGTAATCAATGTTTTGCCGTTCTCCTTAATGTTCACTATCCCGTGGGGATTTCTGTCGGCTGTGCTGTTGGTGTTCGGTAGGATGTCGACGGATAACGAGGTCACTAGTTTGCGAGTTGCGGGACTCAGTTTGTTTCGTTTGGCGCTGCCAGTTTTCATCATTGGGGCATTGCTGTCGCTAGGCTGTTTGTGGATCAATATCAATGTGGTCCCTCTCGCAAGAGCCTCGCTGGCAGACTTGGTTTACGAGCAGGTCAAACGTGATCCCCGCTCGCTGTTGAATCCCGGTATCGTGCAATCCAAGTTTAAAAATCAAAAAGTCTTCGTCGAAGCACGGGATGGCGACACTTTGAAAGGGTTTCATCTATATCAGCTTTCAGCGGACAATAAGCTAGCTGCTTCTCGCGCTGACGCGTATGTGCATGCGGGAAGCGTATCGCTAATTGTGGATGAAGAGAAAAAGCAGCTTCGCTTAAAGTTGATCGATACATTTATCGAATCGAAAAAGAAGGACGGCACATCGGAATTAGTATTCGCCGGGGAGGCAGAGCCGTGGTTGATTGATTTTGGTGATGATCGCAATAAAAAGATCCGATCTAGCGCGATGACTAGCGCTCAAATTCGGCGTTATATTGATGATAATCCTGAGATTAAAGATTCGCAGAAAGTTAGATTTCGCGCAGAAATAACCAAGCGCTTCTCATTTTCCATGGCTTGCTTGTCATTTGCTTTCATTGCGGTTCCGCTTGGTTTGAAAAGTCGCCGTAAGGATACGTCTAGTGGCTTAATCATTAGCTTACTCATTGGAGCTAGTTATTTTATATTTACCATGATGGCAGATAAATTTCACACAGATATTGGAGCGACTCTCTCACTATGGGCGCCTAATCTTTTCTGTATATTACTGGGCTTGTGGCTTTTCAGGCGCGCTCGATTCTTCTAAATTTGTCGAAGCTACATGAGTTTCGGAAACGTCATTAAAAAATCTTACCGCGTAACACGCGACTATTTTGCTGAGGAGAAAATTGATTTTCTGCCGCGCCTTGGTCCCATCCAAGATTATTCAAAATCAAAATTTGGAAGAGATATACGAGCGGCGGCGAATGTAACTTTATTGGCGTTACCGCAGGCTATTGCTTATGCTGCGATTGCGGGACTCGATGTCATTTACGGAGTGATGAGCGCGGCAGTTGCGGCAATGATCGCACCGCTTTTTGCAAGCTCACGTTACAATGTGCTCGGTCCGACTAATGCGACCGCTTTCATGTTGTTTAGTTTTTTTGCGGTGAATCCCGAACTGCAATCTCGGTGCTATGAGCTTCTGCCGCTGCTAGTTTTTATTGTTGCAATCGCTTCCATGTTGGGCGCTTTGGTCAAAGTCGCAGATATGTTACAATACGTTTCACGTAGCGTATTAGTCGGTTACATGGCAGGTGCTGCAGTGCTAATCATTGGCAACCAACTTAAACCGTTGTTGGGCTTAGATCAATTCGTCGATGCCGAGAAAACAGCCACGTTTTTCGGTTTGGCTGTGGAGCTATTATGGTCAATTAAACACACACAATGGGTGCCGCTTCTGATGGGTGCGGTGACGATGTTGATATATTGCGGCTTCAAACGTTGGAAAAAAAAGTGGCCGGCATTTTCAATCGCATTGCTTTTAGGCTCAATGATTTTCGGGCCGCTAATTCATTATGGTATCGGATCGTTCGAAGGTCAGGAGACGTTTCGCACTTTTGGATTCAAGGAGTTAGCGCCAACGATGCCGAACTTTTTTCGTCCCGGAATATTCAATGATATCTCGGCATTGTTAGGATTGGGTTTAGCGATTGCATTTCTCGCTTCTTTGGAAAACACCCTGATGGCGAAGTCGATCGCATCCCAGACAGGAGATCGAACAGACGTCAATCAGGATATGCTTTCCATAGGATTTTCAAATTTAGGTTCCGCGATTGCTGGTGGCATGCCGGCTTCGGGTTCTTTGACCCGATCGATGCTGAATTTTCATTCCGGCGCTGCGACGAAGGCTTCATCGGTTTTCACTGGATTGCTCACCATGACGCTCGTGGTCATGATCGCGTGGTCTAATAAAGTGGGTTTGGATATTATTGATTACATCCCGAAAGCTGCGCTCGCGGTGCTAGTTATTGCTGTTTCTTTCACGCTTTTTAATCTGAAACAAATTCGTATCTGCTTAAGATCCACATTCGACGACGCGGTTGTAGTTATCGTGACTTTCATAGCGACTCTACTTGCACCTTTGCATGTCGCTATTTTTATCGGAGTTGCGATTTCGATTACCTTGTTCTTGCGTAAAGCGAGTAAGCCTTACCTAAAAGAATATGAGTTCAATGATGTAGGGGAGTTGCGCGAAAAAGAAGGCAATGATGCGAGGCCGATCCCTGCGATTTCCATTGTGCACGTCGAGGGCGATTTGTTTTTCGGAGCATCAGAATTATTCCGCACTCAGATTCAAAGAACGGCTGCCGATCCAGCAATTAAAGTCATTATCCTACGATTGAAAAACGCACGCCACTTGGACGCGACGAGTGTGATGGCGCTGGAAGATTTAGTGGGCTTTATACGCCGCAAAGGGCTGTATTTACTGATCTCTGGAGCATCCAAGGACGTTTATAAAGTTCTCAAACGCTCAGGAATTTTGGAAATGTTACAAGAGGGGGCGGATCGATCCCAAGGCGAAAGTAATATCTTCCTCGCGATGCCATCTAACCCAAATATTTCAACGCGAGATGCATTGCGTCGGGCGCAACAACTGCTCGGCACCAAAGAAGCGGATGTGCGGATTTACTACGATCCGAATAAACCATCATAAGGAAAAAGTTATACATCATTGTCGGCGCGTTGTTGATGCTGCTTATTCCACTTCAAATGTGGTGGAATTCCTATAGGAGTGCGGTAGCTATATGATTGATATCCAAAGCACCTGCTCTGGTAACGCTAGGCTAACGAACGATCAGCGCGCTATTTTCCTAATTATTACACTTAGCAAACGGAAAGGACATTCCGTGGTCTCCACCGTAAAATACGACAATGGGATTATCCTCAAATCCTTCTTCTTTAATGACTGCTAGAACTGATCCGAGGGCGTCGTTTAAGCGCCGCGCAATCGTGTAATAGCCCGCGAGCCATACGCAGAAGATGACGTGTGGATTCTGCAAGTGACAGCTGATGCTTTCATCCCCGATGTCAGAGCAGTATTGATCGGAGGGCTGCATGTGTTTGCCTTTCCCAAACGTGAAATTAGATAACTCGCATCTCGAAATTGCTGTTCAAGTGTGGGGACACATTCGGTTTGAGCGAGAATCCTCTCATCGCACCGCTAGCTACTTTTCAAAGCAAATTTCTGCCTGACGCGGCGAAGGGATAAATAGATGATCCAACAGATGATCGCAGTGAGGATGGTGTGGCTCAAGTAATGAGCTCCTTTAAGCATTTGATAAGCTCCCATATAGGTCCCCATTGCCAATCCGATGCTGATACCAATGAGGCGCCCGCGTTTGGTTCTAGCGAGTTGAGCCAAGGCTAAGAGGGCAAAGCCGCCGCTGGCATGTCCGGCAGGGAATCCGCGACCGCGTTTCTTAGGAATATCTCCCACAGGATAGGCTTCGCACACTTTAACATACGGCGCATAGCCTCCGAAGCACCGAACCTCAGATGGGGTATGGACGTTGGTAGTTGCCTTGAGCGTTGCGACGGAAAGTGGAGCAAGGGCGAGAGTTCCGACTACGATCCATAAATCCCAACGTGCTAAATGATGTATACGCAGCCGTTCACGCCACTGGGTGGGTGCGAATGATAAGACCATCAAGCTAAGTCCGAATAGCCATATCAGCAGCTTAGGGCCGGTATAAAATACAAGACGAGGCAACGCCGCTTTTGCATCAACTAGCCACGCGCGGCCTGCGAAATTGTATAAATGATTCTGAACCCAAAGATCGACGTCAGTTATTTCAAAGAATCCAAAAACTGCCAGAAGGATAACGATGGATGGCCAGAAAGTTCGATCCATAAAATTTAAATGCTGATTCAGCATAATCTCAGTTTTCCTGATTTTTTGTATGAGATTTTGAACGCTTCATTCCGCCGCTACTAAATAACCACGAAGCGCTCTGATAGAATACAGTGGTGTCATGTAGGAGTTGATCTGAGGCCTTTGGGTCGAGCGGTGAAAAATCACCTGTCATGCGATCACATTCATAGGTGGAAAATTGGCGGTTCGGTTTGAGGATTGCGATACCTTCATTCCGTAAGAGTGCGATTTTTTGGTAATTACTTACAAAAGCACGTTCGGTTAATTGTGGCGCTGCAGGTGAGAGGAGATCATGGCCGTAGCTGAGAGTTTCATATTTCCAACCCAGCATACCAAAGACGGTAGGCATCACGTCAATTTGACTGCACATGGCAGGGACGGTTTTAGCTGTCACCAAAGTAGGATTATAAATCATTCCTGGAATGCGATATTTGGTGACATCGAGTTCGGTTTTTCCGGCACAGCTAGCACAGTGATCTGCTACGATGACAAACAGAGTATCTTTGAACCATGGTTTTTCGCTGGCTTTTGTAATTAGATCGCCAATCGCCCAATCTGCATACTTTACGGCTCCTCTACGGCCACTGTGCGATGGGATATCAATACGGCCCTCAGGATAATCATAAGGCCGGTGATTACTCGTGGTCATACAAAAGTAATGAAACGGCTTTCCTGCTGCGTAGCTTGCATCCGCTTCCTTCATGGTTTTGTTAAACAGGTCTTCGTCACAAGCGCCCCAAGAGGTTTTGAAAGTGGTATCTTCGGTCTTCCATCCATTGACGTCCATAATGCGACAGCCAGAGGTAGAGAAATAACGATTCATAAAATCGAAGCGCCCATCGCCACCGTAAAAGAATGCGCAGTCATAACCGCGATCAGTAAAGGGAGAGAAGGAGGTGGTAAGATCAGTGCCTTCAGGTCGATAAATGATCGCTTGGCCCGGGGTAGGCGGTAGTCCAAGTGTAAGCGCTTCCATACCACGCACAGTACGCGTGCCTGTGGCATAGAGGTTCTCGAAAAACAGTGAATCTTTAGCTAAGCGGTTGAGGTTTGGCGTTAGATCGTCGTCAGATTTCTCGTTTTTAACATAACTCATGAACTCTCCGCTCATGCTTTCCATACATACAAAGATGATATTCCAGCGCTTTTCAGCGCCGTCTCCTTGAATGCTGCGACGGAGGTCTTCCACGTTGGGCGAAGTTGCGGTTTCGTGTTCGTTAATAAGTAAAGTTTTAGCCTCACTCAGCGCCTGTTCTTTTGGTAGTTTGATGTACCATTTCTCATAGTTAAGCTCCATTTGCTTGAAGGCGGCAAAGAATGACCAACAGCCATTTTTTGCTAGTTCACCGTGGTAGGCATTGGTGAATTCAGGGATTGAGGATTGGCTCACAAATATCACTGCGAGTGCAGGTGCGGCGAGGCCTGCTGTTGGCCAAACGCAGCGGCTCTGCCAAGAGGTGTTTCCTGCGACGGCCCAATCGAGCAAGCCCCTGCGTTGCATAACCCAAACTAAGCCAGCCGCTACAGCCACGATGCCCGTGAAAATAGGAACCATTGGATAAGATTCTGAGATATTTCCCCAGACTTCCTGCGTCCAGATGAGGTAGTCGACAGCGATGAAATTGAAGCGTGCACTAAACTCGTCCCAGAAGAACCACTCAGCGGTGGTGATAAAGATAAGAATCCCTAAAAATAATGTCATCAGAGCCGAGACTAAAATTTTGCCAACTTTTGATTTCATCAACTGATCTGGGGCGATAGCTCCTAGTAGAATCCAAGGGATTGCAGCGAATAATGCACTCACTGCATCAAACCCAAGTCCAGTAACGAATGCTCCGGGAAGGGAGAAATCCAAAGTGAGATGAGGCAGTGAAGTCGCTGTTAGAATGATTCGCGATAAACTCGAAATTGAGAAAAATATAACAAAAGCGATAGTGCCTAGACGAGCGGGTGTGGATTGGATTCGATGATACATGGTTTGGAAAGTTTGGGATTATTTGGCTCGGCAACGGATTGCTGCGATTCGGTCAATGAGGGATCTCGAATGAATGAGCACGATAGCAACAGCTCCCGCTGCGATGAGGAAAGTGAGGCAGACGGGATAAGAATAAAGAATACGGCGCTTCATGAGCGGATGGGCTTAAATGCGCGACCCTCCGGATAGCGCGCCCAATCAGATAGCATCCCGAACATGAGAATTCGGTGAGAGGCCTAATTTTTATATCGGGTATGACATTAAACCTCTGCTTGGGGCAGGCTTAAGATAAATTCGATCCAGTCATTTGGCGTTTTACTGACAATCAGCGTGCCACCCATAGAGAGCGCTGCATCTAGGCTGAGTGCGAGACCTATGCCGAGATGAGACTCCGCGTCATGCCGAGATTCTTCAAAGCGGAACAAGGGCTCGAACAAGCGATCTATGTTTTTTGATAAAATATCAGTTGGATTGGAAATTGATAACTCAAGACGTTCATTGACCCGTTTTGTGGTTATGATGACTTCAGCTCCTTCCGGTGCGTATGACCGAGCATTATCCAACAGATTATTGAGAATGATACGAACTAAGGTGTTATCTCCTATCGCCTGCATGGTTACGATCGGTTCAGGCATGTATCTCACTTGTATACTTCTCAGATCAAAAAGTGGCTGAAATCTCAAGAGGCACTCGTCTAAGATGATGGTGAGATCGATCGCCTTCAGGACGGGCGGCGTAGATTTCTTCCCAATACGAGCTAGGGAAGTGAGACGCTTTACAAGATCGCCTAGTTCGATGGCTGTTTTAAGGCAGGTGCTAAGATGAGCTGCGTAAGTGGTAGCATCTCGTGGTTTTGAGAGAGCTAAGTCAATTGTGGCTCTCAGGCCAGCGATTGGGGTGCGAAGCTCATGGGCGGCATGTCGAATAAAATCGCGTTCGCGGTCACGTGTCGCCGCAACCCGCTTCAAGAGAGATTCGAAGCCATCAACGATTCCATTTAGCTCGGAGGGGAGGTCTGCCGGCAATGCAGCAGCCGTATCGTTGGATTGACCTGTGCGAGCATAAACCTCGCCGCTCAATTTATGAATCGGCCGCAGCGAAAAGCGAATCGCTAGTCCGATCATTAAATAACCAATCATCAGTGTGGCTATCGTGCCAATGGCAAGAATCCAGCGCACTCGAGTTAGAATGCGGTGGACAGATTTTGCATCGCGCGCCACCACTAAAATATGGGGAAGTGATTTTGGATCGACGACATTACCACTTAAGCGCATGCGTTCGATTTCTTCTGGAATAATAAAAGGGTATACGCGCATACCAATGGCGCGTGCGTGGCGATTCATACTAGGTAAATGAATATCGCGAATCCTCGGCTTTCCGTTTTCTCCAGTGAATTTGTCGAGGTTTTCTTGGGGACCTAGCCCTGGTGATCGGATCGTATCACCACTGTTTTCATTCCAATACTGATACAAAGCACCTGAGAGGTGATGCCCGCTGGTCCCCGATCCTTCCTGCCATTCAAAAATAATCTCACCTCTCTCATATTCAATCTGATTGCCTAAAAGCGCAGCGGTTTGAATCAGTGAATGATCGAGCTCTCGATAAAGTCCGCGTCTTACTTGGATATAGATTCCTATGCTTAGTAAGCATAAAAGCACACTGATTCCTATCCCACAGCGGATTAAAAGCGCGCGACGAATAGACGATGATTTCATGATACTTGCTCTTCTAGAATGTAGCCTTGTCCTCTACGGGTTTGAATTAAGTTAGATTCACCTTCTAAGGTAAGTTTTTTCCGTAAGTATCCAATGTATACGTCTACGATATTACTATTACCGCCACTTCCATCTTCGAAAATATGCTCCCAAATTTCTGTCCGAGAAATCACCTCGCCAGCACGATAGAAAAAATATTCAAGCATGCGGTATTCGAGCGCAGTTAGATCGATGATGCGTTCACCGCGGCGGACGATGCGTCGAGCGGGATCGAGTTGAGTATCAGCCAACTGCATGACTGGACTCTTTTTTACAAAGCTCCGTCGTAGGAGCGCCCGCACTCGAGCTAGTGCCTCGGACAGCGGAAAAGGCTTCACTAAATAATCATCAGCGCCGGCGTCCAACGCTTCCAAGCGATCTTCCAAGCCATCACGAGCACTGATAACCAGAATATGTACCGGGTTTTCCTTTACTCTCAAGCGCCGTAGAATTTCCATGCCGTCAATTTTAGGCAACATGAGATCCAGTAAGATCAGATCGTAAGGATTTTCTGATGCCGCCCATAAACCCTCATCCCCAGTTGCGGCACTATCCACGATATACTCAGCTTCACGCAAATATTGCTCTAAGGCATTGCGTAGTGCGTTATTGTCTTCGATCAGGAGTATCCGCATGAGCTAGAGGACCGATGTTACATCCCAAAAGGCATGTTGCAATTTGAATGATCGTTCTCTTGATTTAGCTTGTTCCTTGCATCGGTACGCTAGTCAGATGAGGCTTTATCCATAGAACATACCGTATGATTGATATTAAAAACACCATCCGCCACGCCGCTTGCCGCTGGTGTTACGAGGATATTCCACTTGAGCAGTTTTGCGCGGCCGCAAAAGACATCGGTCTTGTGGCGATTGATCTATTAGAAACGACTGACTTTGAAACGATACGAAAATACGATCTCGACTGCCCTGTAGTCACCTTTCCGACGACTACCACGAGCTCTGGAATCAAAGTTGGAATGATTGAAAAAGCGTTTAACCGCATCGAGCATCACGATGCTTTGGCAGAAGTTTACGAACAGAAACTCAAAGACTGTGCAAACGTCGGCGCGAAACAACTCATCTGCTTTTCCGGAAACCGCGAGGGTATGGATGATGCGCAAGGTCTCGAAAATTGCGCGATCGGATTGGAGCGGATTTTACCAAGCGCTGAGAAGCTGGGAATCACGTTGACGATGGAATTACTTAACTCACGCGTCGATCATCCTGATTACATGTGCGACCACAGCCACTGGGGAACGGCTTTAGTGGATCGGCTCGCGAGCCCGAATTTCAAACTGCTTTACGACATTTATCACATGCAGATCATGGAAGGTGATGTCATCGCGACGATCCGTGCCAAACACTCGTATTTTTCTCACTATCATACCGGAGGTTGCCCGGGCCGAAATGAAATCGATGAAACTCAGGAGCTAAATTACCCAGCCATCATGCGGGCGATTCTTGAGACGGGTTACACAGGATTTGTCGCTCAAGAATTCATCCCGAAACATGAAGATAAACTCGCGAGTTTGAGGCAGGCCGTAGGAATTTGCACGGTTTAAGTCATCGGGTGTGATTGCTCAAATTACGCACCGCTGCGTTTCCGTGTTTTCCACTTATTTAAGAAAAATCCGTGGAGTGCGAAAACGGAGATAAATAAAGCGGCTCCACCGGCTGCCTGCCACGGGTTGAGGTTTTTATTTAAGTAACGATCCAGGCCGTATCCAAACAAGCCACCATAGAGCACGATCACGTGCATAATATATATAGCGAAGGTTTCACGACCGATCCGCAGTATCCATGGCACGCCGATCCCATAACAAATTTCCACAAGGCGCAGGATGCCGAGAAATGCGACAACTTGGAACGCACGGAACGTGAAGGTTGAAAGAGCTGTTGTGACATGGTGAGGCAAGGGAATGAGTGCGGAAACTAACCAGATCAATATCAGCACAGAGGTAAGAATCAAAAACCAGGCACAGGATTTCAGGGTTGCCGGCACGTGGTTGATTGATCGCAAGTAGGCGCCCATCGCACCACCGAGAAAGGCGAAACCCAGCCATGGTAAAACAGGAAAAACGGATCTAGGACCGCTCAAAGTATTTTGAATGATCTGTGGCCATCCAGCCGGCACAAAAGCGCCTGTTGGTTGGCTCTTGAGCCACATGGTGCCAGCGATACAAAACACGACTGCCACCGCATACCAGACTACAAGCGGAGCTTTTCCGAGGGCTTTCTGAGCCGCGGCAATCAAGATTAGAAAAAGCAAGCCGACCCCGATGCACTGCAATACGTGAAACGCGAACACCCACGTTTCGAACGCACCATGCATGTAGTCCGGAATATTTTTTACATTCAGCTGCAATGCGTATCCCCAGAATAGCAGTTCGGCAGCTCTCCTGATTCCTTTGCGAACCCGCTCCCGTTTAAAGAATGCAGTCTCGTTCTCGCCTGCTAGCAGATAGGAGAAAATCATCCCCGCAGCGGTGAAGAACAGCGGCGCCGTGAATCCACGGATAAAATTCCAAACGAAATAAACCGGATTTGAATCGTCTCTCGCCTCTTGGATCAGCGATAGGCCGACAAAATGCCCCTCAAGCATCAGCAAAATGGCGATGGAGCGCGCTAAATCAATGAACTTCAAGCGTTGTTTGGGCATGGCTGGCTCGGCTTGATTCATCTATGAGAACAAATGACCATGACCTGATGGCGCTGACCAGATCATTTTACGCGGAAATGTTTCAGCATCGCTTGCCACCCAGTCGCTCTCCAGAGTAAAACTGCCGACCGCGAAAATCATGTCTGACCCTACACCTGCCTCATCTTCTCAAGCCCACCTCGAACTCATCGCCCGCGAGACCGGCATCAAGCTTTCCTCTGTCGTCACCACCGCAAAACTCCTCGCTGAGGGAGCGACGATTCCTTTCATTTCCCGATATCGTAAAGAAGCGACCGGATCCCTCGATGAAGTTCAGATCCAGACGATACGTGACCGCATGCTGCAGCTCGCTGAGCTAGATAGCCGCCGCGCAACGATTTTGAAATCGCTCGATGAACGCAGCCTCCTCACCGATGAGCTCAAGAAAAAAGTCCTCGCTGCGCTAACCCTGACCGCGCTGGAAGATATTTTCGCTCCTTACCGGCCAAAACGCCAGACTCGTGCCACCAAGGCGATTGAACGCGGCCTGACGCCACTTGCTGATTTCTTGTTAGAAAATCAAAACGCCGATCCCGCAGAAGAAGCGGCGAAATACATCGATGCTGAAAAGGAAGTAGCCACCGCAGAGGATGCGCTTGCTGGAGCTCGCGACATCATCGCTGAACGGGTTTCGGATGATGCCTCGTTACGTGGCCAAGTTCGAAAAATCTACGAAGCGGAAGCCACAGTTTCCTCGAAGATCATGTATGGCAAAGAAGAGGAAGCCGGCGCAGAAAAATACCGCGATTACTTCGAGTGGTCAGAGTCTTTCAAAACTATTCCTTCACACCGCATGCTGGCAATCCGACGTGGTGAAAAAGAAGCGTTTCTTTTCATGCGCATCGAAGTGCCTTTGGAACGAGTTACTACAATCGCAGTAGGTGAATGGACTCGCGGAAAAGGTTTAGCAGCTGAGCAAGTCCGTCTCGCTGTGGAAGATGGTTGTAAACGTTTGTTGATGCCTTCCATGGAAACGGAAATGCGATTGCTTGGCAAAAAACGCGCCGATGAAACCGCGATCCAAGTCTTCGCAGAAAACCTCCGCGAGCTCATGCTCGCTTCGCCTTTAGGTCGCCGCCGCACGATCGCGATTGATCCCGGTTTTCGCACCGGCTGCAAAACGGTGGCGCTGGATGCTCAAGGAAATCTGCTCCATCACACTGTGCTTCACTGCACCGCTGGCTCAAACAGCCAAGCCTACGAAGCGGCGGTTGAGCTCGCTGGATTGATCAAGAAACACGATATTCAAGCCATCGCCATCGGTAACGGCACGGCTTCCCGTGAAACTGAGGCGTTTGTTAAAAAACTCAAACTTCCTTCGTCGATCCCCGTCATCATGGTCAACGAAAGCGGCGCTTCGATCTACTCTGCATCCGATGCTGCACGCGAAGAATTTCCCAACGAAGACGTCACCGTCCGTGGCGCTATTTCGATCGGTCGTCGCTTGATGGATCCGCTGGCAGAGTTGGTGAAAATCGATCCGAAAGCCATCGGAGTTGGGCAATACCAGCATGATGTCGATCAACGTGCGTTGAAAACCTCACTCGATGACACAGTCGTGAGCTGTGTGAACGGCGTCGGCGTTGAGCTGAACACCGCCTCGAAACATCTACTCGCTTACATTTCCGGACTGAACAATACGCTCGCCGAAAACATCATCGCCTATCGCACGGAAAAAGGCGGCTTCAGTTCCCGAGCGGAGCTAAAAGAAGTCCCTCGTCTCGGCGATAAAGCGTTCGAGCAAGCCGCAGGATTTCTTCGTATTCGCGATGCCAAACATCCGCTCGATTCCTCTGCGGTTCACCCAGAACGCTACGCCTTGGTCGAAAAAATGGCGGCTGATATTGGATGCGGCGTTGCCGATCTCATGCGTGAGGATTCGCTACGCAAAAAGATCAATCTTCAGAACTACCTTTCAGAAGAGGTCGGATTGCCAACGCTTCAAGACATCGTCGCAGAACTTTCCAAGCCAGGCCGCGACCCGCGTAAAGCTTTTGAAATGTTTAATTTCGCCGAAGGTGTCGAGAAACCTGCGGATCTAACCGTTGGGATGAAGCTTCCCGGAATTGTTACCAACGTCACGGCGTTCGGAGCATTCGTTGACGTCGGCGTCCATCAAGACGGCCTCGTTCACGTGAGCCAGCTTTCCGATCAATTCGTCCGTGATGCGAGCGAGGTGGTTAAAGTTGGCCAGAAAGTGCAGGTCACTGTGATGGAAGTGGATTTAAAAAGAAGTCGTGTCGCCCTCTCGATGAAATCGAACCCGGATTTTGAACCTCGCCAGCGCAACAGCTCTCCAGGCAACAACGATCGCCAACCCCCACGCCGCGATACCCGCCCCTCATCTCCCGCGCCTTCAGGAAACGACTGGTTCAGCCAGGCGATGAATAAGGCGAAGAAGTAGTTTATTCTTTCCGCCGGAGGCTTTGGACTGCTGCGGTGATCCCTGCTTTTGGGTTGATGGTGAGGAACGGAGAAACAGGTTACTACCCTTCGCTGCGGTGATAGCCGCACTTTCGCGAAAGCTGGGAATGATCCCAGCAGTCCGAGAGCCTGCGGCAAATTAAGTGTTCATAAGAACACTTAAAGATTGACTAGATAGCTAAGTTTAAGGCAGTCTTTGAGGCTGTGTCCCGTCCTCTTACTGCGCTGTTTGTCGATTGCGATTCCTATTTCGCAAGCGTTGAACAACACCTGAATCCCAAGCTCCGCGGTCGTCCTGTTGGGGTTGCTCCCGTGATGGCGGAGACCAGTTGCTGCATTGCTGCCTCCTACGAGGCCAAAGCGTACGGCGTAAAAACCGGAACCCGGATCAGCGATGCCCGCATCATGTGCCCCGGCATTACCATCGTTGAAAGCAGGCCAGCAGAATACATCCGTTATCATCACCAGATCATCGCCGCGGTGGAAGATTGCATTCATGTCGAGGCAGTTCTCAGTATCGACGAAATGTGGGCGTGGTTGCCCCTGAACCTTCGCGAGGTTCCAATCATCGAAGGCATCGCTTCCAAAATTAAGGCCACCATTGCCCGAGAAGTTTCTCCGGTGATCAAAGTTTCAATCGGTGTCGGCCCTAACAGATACTTAGCCAAAACCGCGAGTAAAATGCGTAAGCCGAATGGCTTGTTTTTCATCGAACATCGCGACCTACCTGAAGTACTCTACGAGCTCGGACTCCGCGACTTCAACGGGATCGCGAGAAACATGGAGGTACGTATGCACGCCGCCGGAATCCACACAGTGCAGAAACTCTGTACCGCACCGAAAGAATTGCTCCACCAAGCATGGGGCGGGGTGATGGGGGATCGATTCTGGCACTTGATCCGTGGTGAAGAAATCCCCGATCTAGTTTCTGCTAGAAAATCCATCGGCCACAGCCATGTCCTTCCACCGGAATTCCGCCACCCAGAAAAAGCATGGCCCATCCTCTGCAAGCTTCTCCACAAAGCCTGCGAACGCTTGCGCTCTCACGGCTTGCTCACGGGTTCTCTCACCATGCACCTCTCGTTCCTCCACGCCGATGCATGGAACCCAGAGATCCGCTTTCCCGAAACGGATTCAACCGTGAACCTGATCCGTATCCTCGGCCGAATCTGGAGAGAACGACCCGAACCTAAATCACACCTCATCAAGGTCGCGGTGACCCTCACTCGTCTCGTCGAACAAGGAAATTACACCCCGCAACTTTTCCCTACCGTCCTCGCCGAAGATCCTGCTGAATTCAAACCGCAAGAAACCCATGATAAACACCGCCGCCTCGATGCGACCCTCGATAAGCTCCGCGCCCGCTACGGCCGCGATGCGGTTTATCTAGGAGCAGTTCAAAATGTTAGAGATAGCGCGCCGATGAGAATCAGTTTTACCCATATCCCAGATGTTCAGCTGGAAGATGATCATTGAAATTTCATCCTGAGAAGGAGAAGCGTGCCGAGTGATCAATAAATCTGTCACGTTTCATACGTGAAGATAATCTAACTTCGCCACCTAAGCATGGATTAATTCGTTGTCTTCTTCTTTGGAAAGTTCGAGCGCGCAGTCAATGAGCGCAAGGTGGCTGTAGGCTTGAGGGAAATTTCCTAAATGTCTGCGGGTTTTAAAATCTAAGTCTTCTCCATAAAGTCCGTGACCATTGGCAGCGGCAATCAATTCTTCGAATAATTTCCGCGCTTCTTCACTGCGCTTGATCTTTGTAAGTGCTTTTACCAGCCAGAACGAGCAGACCGTAAACGCGCTATGCGGCTCGCCAAAATCGTCTTGATTCCGGTAACGATACATCAGGCCATTTACGCATAGTTCCTCTTGGGTTTTCAATACCGTCGATATGAAACGTGGATCACTTGGTTCCAAGAAGCCATATTCTGCCATGAGTAGGTTAGATGCATCTAGATCAGCAGCGCCGTATGCTTGAACGAAAGTTGATTTTTCTTCGTTCCATCCATTTTTACAAATGCTCGCGTGCATTTTTTCTAGTAGATCTGAGTGCGTTTGAGCCCATGTTTTTTTCTCCAATAGCTCGGCGATTTTGATCGCCCGATCTATCGCTACCCAGCAGAGCACTTTAGAGAAAACGAAGTGTCGTTTTTCCCCGCGGATCTCCCAAATTCCACGATCCGGAGTCTCCCATGATTGCGCTACCGTGCGCGCGATGGATCGGACCTGTGTCCAAATTCGATCCAGGGCTTCAGGTGTCCGCTGTCTCATCAATAAATCTTGATAAATTACATCCATTACAACGCCGAATATATCGTGTTGTTCTTGGTTATAAGCGGCATTGCCTATTCTAACCGGATAGGAGCCTTTGTAGCCAGAGAGGTGCTCGAGTTTGTGCTCGGTTAATTCTTTTTCTCCCCTCAAACCATACATGATTTGTAATGAGTCATCTTTGGTGGGGACTGTCCGAAGCATCCAATCAATGAAGCGCGTCGCCATGAACGGGTGGCCAATTTTATGTAGTACGGATACAGTCATCGAGCCGTCTCGTAACCAACAAAATCGATAGTCCCAGTTTCGCTCTTCTCCTATCGTCTCGGGCAGAGATGTTGTTGCTGCTGCTAGAAAGGCGCCAGTTGGACCGAACTGTAACATTTTCAGCACCAAAGCGCTTCGCGTGACTTGTTCACGATACTGCTTGGGTAAATGAGTCTTCGCGGTCCACAGCATCCAGTAAGCTCGTGTGCGCTGGAGCATGAGCTCCACCAATTCCGAATTAGGCACTTGGACCTTGTCATGATAACTCATGAATAAAAAATAGTCTTTATCGAGTGTGATCTCCTCACTGTTTTGTAGTTTTGATAAATCTAAATCCGACCATAGATAGACTGATTCATAAACTTTCCCGAGATCACTGCACCACTCAGTGGTCGCTTTGATTCGTCCCCTTTCCAGTGCTAATTTTGTCACATCGCGTCCATAATCAAGTTGTGGATTATAATGCACCTTGATTCTAGGGCTTCCTGATACGAGGCGTAACTTCCTGATAATATCGGGACCAACGTCCTCGATTGTCCCAGCGCGTCCGTCAGATGTATAACGAGGCATGAAATCTAATAATTCAAAGATTCCCTCTTCTCCCTCGAACCGTGTTACAAGGACGTTGGTGTGCTTTTCGTATTCTTGGTTAGTGACTTCTCCGTTGATTATTTCCAGCCAGAACGATCCACCTTTATCTTCGTCCAGAATGGATGCGAACATGGTCCCTGAATCAAAAGCTGGTAAGCAACAAAACACGATACGTCCATGGGCATCAATCAATGCGCAAGTCCTGCCATTGCCGACCATCCCCATGTGATAGTCATCCCCGAGATTTTCTTTCGCTACCTTCATCACTATATCTTATTTTAAATTATTTAACTAACAGCTCCTCGCGTAATTTTTCGAGGAATAAGCGCATGCCTGTAATGTCTGTTCGATAACCTGCGCGGGTGGAGCCCTTTCCAACTTTTACAGCATAGAAATCGATACCCTCGGGCTCTAATGAGATCATCGTCTCATCGGTTTGATCATCACCCGCCACTAGTGCAGATTCGGAGCCCCATGTCTTCATTAGATAATCTACAGCATCGCCCTTGCTGACCTGTTGGCTCGATATCTCCACGATTTTTTGGCCGTGGTGCACCGTGACTGGTAAATTTGCTGCCATTGCTGTCAGTTCTTGTAGCAGGGCACGTGCCCGCCACACTCCGAATTCGGGATCAGCTTTTCGATAGTGCCAAACAAGAGCTGATTGCTTTTCCTCTACATGAGTTCCGGGTGTCATCAGCGAGGCTTGCTCGAGGTAATCGCGTATGGAGTTTTTCCAATCCGTATTCACATGCGGGTTAAACAATTTCCATTTGCCCTCGCCGTTATCTTGCCATCTGTAGCCGTGCTCTCCAACTAAGGTCACACCCAATCCGCTTAAATGAGTTTCGAGGAAATCTGGATTTCGTCCGCTCACGACTGCAACAGAAACTCCATTGTGCGCAGCTAGATCACGTAGTAAAGCAGGTAGCTCGGTATCCGGCACGGCGTCTTCTGGGGAATCGACAAAATCCCGCAGCGTCCCATCGTAATCTAAAAACAAGCCAAGTTTTTTCCCTAAGCGGACTTCGGTCGCTAATTTTTTTGCCAGCGGAAGCATCTCCAAAACCGTAACACGTTTTTCACGATCCGGCACTTTATCCAAATCTTTTAGAAAGCGCCTAGCCCATACTCCACTGTCGTTTTTGCGGAGACGGATCTGCATAGCATCGATCCGTTCCCTTCTCTCCGCATCTGGCATTTCTAATGCCTTTTTAATTGCACCGGCGACATCATCTGCATCATGCGGGTTCACATGAAGCGCGTGCGAGAGTTCCTGTGCAGCTCCGGCGAATTCACTCAGAATGAGAATACCGGGTCTTTCAGAAAACTGCGGTCTCTGGCAATCCAAGAACTCCTTGGCAACCAAGTTCATGCCATCACGTAAAGGCGTGACCATGCATATTTCCGCAAGAGCGTAGAATGCAGCGATATCAATCAACGGGAATCCGCGATGCAGGAAATGAACAGGTGAGTGACCCACTTTTCCATACTCTCCATTGATTGCGCCGACTTCTCGCTGCACATCTTCCGTCAGAACATCATATTCATGCACGCCTTGCCTTGATGGAACAGCGATTAAAACAAACAGCACGTCGTCGCGCATGTCTGGATTAAGTTCAAGGAAGCGCCTCATTGCTGCGAGTTTTTCAGGAAGCCCTTTGGTGTAGTCCAATCGCTCCACATTTAGAATCATTCGCTTTCCTAGCAGGTTATCCGAATGCGTTTTTAGGGTGGCGGGAAACTCCGGTGAATTTACTGCCGCTTCAAACCCCACGTGATTGTGCCCAATCGGGTAAACTCCCATATGCACCTCACGGCCGTCATGCCACATGCCTTCTGCATCTGCCTCCCAACCCAGCACTCGCAATAAGGATGAGCGGAAATGCCGCAAGTAATCATAGGTGTGAAAACCAATGACATCAGCACCGAGCAAGCCTTTGAGAAGCTCCGCACGTTGCGGCAGCACGCGAAAAATTTCACTGGTGCAAAACGGAGTGTGCAGGAAAAAACCGATTTTCAGGCCTTTTTTTTGTCCGCGCAGCATGGATGGAACCAAGAATAAGTGGTAGTCGTGGATCCATACTTGGTCACCCTCATCAGCTAATTCCATGATCACATTGGCGAACTTTTGGTTCACATCGCGATATGACTGCCACCATTCTCGCGAGAATCTTGCTCTCTCGACCATGTAGTGGAGCAGCGGCCATAAGGTAGAATTCGAATAGCCTTCGTAAAAACCATCCAATTCAGAACGAGTCAGGAATACCGGAGCGACTCCTGTTTTCCGAAGTTCGCTACGAACCTTTTCCGCATCTTCAAAATCCTCTTCTGCGCCGCCTGGCCAACCTACCCACACTTGTTCGATCTCCAGTGCGGCGCCCTCAAGCGCAGAGGCTAGGCCTCCAGTCGTCCTCTCCGCTTTACCATCTGCCAAGATTTTCACTGGCAACCGGTTAGAAACCATAATCAGTTTGCCCATAACCTCAGTCCCTCATGCATAGTCCCCAGTGTCCAGAAACTTCGTCTACATGAGTGATTCTCAGTAATTCAATCCATCGGTATGAGCCGGATTCGCTTTGTCATCATGAAAACCACAATTTTTCTTAAGGGTTGCTTGACCCTGCGGCTTTGAGGGGTCTAGTTTCGCGCGGTTTTTTGCCTAATCTATTTTTTATGAATATCCACGAATACCAAGCGAAGGAGTTGTTTGATCGTTTTCAAGTTCCAAGTCCGAGAGGAAGAGTGGCCGCGACTCCCGAAGAAGCCGCAGCTGCAGCGAAAGAATTTGCGGGAGCAAAGCTAGTTATCAAAGCACAGGTCCATGCGGGTGGTCGTGGTAAAGGTCATTTCAAAAATGGTTTCCAAGGCGGTGTGCACTTGATCGACAGCCCAGAACAAGCAGCAGAATTCGCAGGCAAAATGCTTAATGAAACTCTCGTCACCGTGCAAACGGGTGACGCAGGACGCGTGGTGCGTAAGGTCATGGTCGCTGAAGCGGTCGATATCACTCACGAATACTACCTCGCCATTCTGATGGACCGCGCTACCTGCGCACCGGTGATCGTGGTTTCTACCGAAGGCGGCATGAGCATCGAGGATGTTGCTCACGATACTCCTGAGAAAATTTTCCGTCAGGTGGTGCATCCACTACTGGGCTTACAAGCATACGAGATCCGTAAGATCATCGCAGAACTCGGCTTGAGCGGCGATATCGCTAAGCAGTTCGCGAAGTTGCTTAAAAATCTCTACAAACTCTTTATCGATTGCGATTGCTCGATGTTGGAAATCAACCCGCTCGTCACCACTCCAGATGGCCGCGTGCTTGCTCTCGATGCGAAGTTTGGTTTCGACGATAACGCACTGTATCGCCACCCAGATATCGTCGCCATGCGCGACAAGGAAGAAGAAGATCCACGTGAAGTTGCTGCTTCTGAATACGACCTCAACTATATCGGCCTCGATGGAAACATCGCTTGCTTAGTGAACGGCGCAGGCCTCGCGATGGCGACGATGGACATCATCAAACATTACGGTGGCGATCCTGCAAACTTCCTCGATGTAGGCGGCGGCGCCTCGAAGGAACAAGTTACCGCAGCGTTCAAAATCATCCTCGGTGATCCGAACGTTAAAGGCATCTTGATCAACATCTTCGGTGGTATCATGGACTGCAACGTCATCGCAGAAGGCGTGATCGCTGCAGCGAAAGAAACCGGACTTCCGATTCCGCTCGTCGTTCGCCTCGAGGGCAACAACGTCGAGGCCGGCAAAGCAACGCTCGCCGCTTCCGGTTTGGATATCGTCTCTGCCGACACCATGGCAGACGGCGCAGAGAAAATTGTGAAAGCAGTTGGCTGAAACCACTAGATAACAACTTTAAAGAAATACTCATATGGCCATTCTCATTGATGAAAATACCAAAGTCCTCGTTCAAGGTATCACCGGCAGCTTTGGTGCGAAACACGCACAGCTCTCTCTCGCATACGGCACCAAACTTGTTGCGGGCGTAACACCTGGCAAAGGCGGTCAGAAATTTGAAAACACCGTGCCGATTTTCGATACAGTTTCTCAAGCCGTCAACGAAACCGGTGCCACGGCTTCTGCGATTTTCGTTCCGCCTCCATTCGCAGCCGATGCGATTCTCGAAGCGATGGATGCAGGTGTTGAGCTGATTGTTTGCATCACCGAAGGCATCCCTGTGATGGACATGATGCGAGTGAAGGCTGCTTTGTTAGGTTCAAAATCCCGCCTCGTCGGTCCAAACTGCCCAGGTATCGTCACTCCAGGTCGCGGTGAGAAAAGCCATGGCGGTTGCCGCATCGGTATTGCACCGGGTTACATCCACAAACGCGGTAACGTCGGCGTGGTTTCTCGTTCCGGCACACTCACTTACGAAGCAGTTTTCCAACTCACTCAGATGGGTTACGGCCAGAGCACCTGCGTCGGAATCGGTGGTGACCCAATCAACGGCACCAACCACCTCGACGTGTTGAAAATGTTCAATGAAGATCCAGAGACCGAAGCGATCATCATGATCGGTGAAATCGGTGGTAACGCAGAAGCTGAAGCCGCACGTTGGGCGAAGGATCATTGCAAAAAACCGATCGCTGGTTTCATCGCCGGTGCAACCGCGCCTCCGGGACGCCGCATGGGTCACGCCGGTGCGATTATTTCAGCCGGAAAAGGAACTGCCGAAGCGAAAAAAGGTGCCATGAAAGAAGCTGGCATCGTTGTCGCCGAGACGCC
>CAWUUP010000033.1:0-4564 GCA_963925255.1 uncultured Luteolibacter sp. | reverse complement strand
CCAGCGTTGAAACCAAACCACCCCACCCAGAGGAGAGATGCGCCGATGATGACAAGAGGGACGTTGTGTGGAGTGAGTGGAATTTTTCCAAAACCTTTACGAGGACCGACCATGAGACAGCCAACGAGGCCGGCTACGGCGGCGTTGATGTGGACGACGGTGCCACCTGCGAAATCAATCACATGGAATTTATGGAAGAAGCCTCCGCCGTTCCAAGCCATGTGCCAAATTGGGAGGTAGGAAATAGTGAACCAAATAATGCTAAATATCATCACGGCGGAGAATTTGATCCGCTCAGCGAATGCACCAATGATCAAAGCAGGGGTGATGATGGCAAAAGTCATCTGGAACATGACGAAAATAGTTTCTGGATAGCCGCCCGCATCACTATCCGGTGTGACGCCTTTGAGTAGGACTTTCGAGGCGTCGCCGATAAACGGGTTGCTGTCAGTGGTGGCAAAGGAGTAGCCGTAAATGACCCATAAAAGGCTCATCACACCTGCCATGGCGAGACACTGAACGAGAATTGATAGAACATTTTTGGTGCGGACTAAGCCACCATAGAAAAGTGCGAGTCCGGGTAGGGTCATGAGAAGTACCAGCACGCTACTGATAAACATGAATGCCGTATTTCCTGTGTCGAAGGAAGGGGCTGATTCTTCTTGAGAAAATGCAGGAATGGCGGTGGCAGCGAACAGGGATGCGGTGTAAATCCAGCGTTTGAGCGGTGTGGTATTAGTCATGATTTTAGTGGTTTGAGTATGAGCTTGGCTCATGCCTGGCTGAATAAAGCATGAATGATTAGGATATTGAAGAGTTTTTAACTGAGATCAAAAGGTAGGGTTAGCGCTCCGAATCCGACCGTGATTTCCTTCGTAAGAGAGGCTAAAAAAGTAGTATTTAGAAAGGGTTCACTTCGCTTTAGGTCATCGTGCGTTTTAGGTTTAATTAAGTTCGACAACGGCGGCATATGTTCTGAGCTCGTCGAAGGAGTCGACCCTACCTATATATCTATACGTATTTCTCTTAGTGGATTTAGAACAAAAGGTCGTTCGTGGATGCGCGGGTGGGGAATCTGTAGTTCTGGGTGATCCAGTGTCAGATCGCCAAAGAGAAGGATGTCGATATCGATCATCCGAGGGGCGTTGCGGATAGGATGAGGCTCTCGGCCGAGTTTTTTTTCAATGGCTTGGGTCTGCTGAAGAAGGCTTAAGGGATCGGTGCCGGGATAATCGAAATCGACTGCGGTGTTAAGGAAACGCGGTGAGTCGGGCGGACAGTTCTGAGGTTCCGTATCGTAGAGCGAGGCGCAAAGAAATGGCTCGCCCGGGTTGGCGATATGGCGGAGTTCGGCAATAGCAGCAGCGATGTGCTCTTCACGGTTGCCGAGGTTAGAGCCGAGAGCGATAGCGACGCGGGGCATGTTTTAAGTCGATGGATTTTTACTCGACGAGATTGTGGAGTTTAAAAATGCCGTAGTTTGCTTGGACACGGCGATTTGCGGCCTCGACTTCGGCGGAGGGGATGACAAGAGGGCGATTTGCGCCATAGAGTTCGATGTTATGAAACTCAGGAGGATTTTCCTTATTCAGGAGTTCCTGCGCTTGGCTGAGACTAGTGACCGGAGTGCCATCGATTTTTTCCACGGCGAGTCCGGTGAAGTTATCCATTTGGGAAGTGACGGAATCGGGCTGGATTTGGGTCAGTATAACTATGTCTTTTTTCTCCTCAAAGATTCCTTTTGAAACGTAATCGGTATAAAGTCTGCGGACGGTTACATCTGTGAATTTCGAGGCAGCAAAAAGGTTGGTATCAAGTGGTTGGAATACGAGTCCAGCGAAGACGACATATCGAGGTTTTGCCTCGTAACGGACTGAATACATCTGTGCGGCTGGAAGAGGTTTGAGCACAATATTAAAATCTAACGTTTCACCACCACGAATCACTCGAACGGCGACTTTATCTCCACTGAATTTACGCTCGACGATTTCGGCTAGATCAACCTTTTCACCATCGATGAGGACTTGTCCGGCAGAGTCTACGGTTTGGTTATCGAGAGCGATGAGCACGTCACCGGATTTTACAATACCATCCGCGGAGCTAGTAGGAGTCACCCGGGTGATGAGGACTCCTTTGTCATCGTTAGGCAGGCCAAGGGCTTTTCGCATCGCAGGGTTGTAGAGTGGGAAATCGCTGATCCCGAGTTCTGCATAATGATCATAACTTCCATCTGTGATGTCTTTCATGAAACGTTTAATCACCGGAGTCGGAATGATATAACCGGTGTTATCCGCTTGGCGTAGACCCTGGAAAGCGACACCGACGACTTTGCCGTCTTGGACGACAGGGCCACCCGAGTTGCCTGGGTTAATCGCAGCATCGATCTGAACAATGAGATGGGAATCTGAGCGACTGTGCGAGTAAGGTTGGAAATCGATACGTGAAACGATACCTTTGGTGACAGATAGGCGAGAGCCACCAACCGGATATCCGATGACGGTAACTTCGGATTCGAGTTGAGGAATGTCTCCGAATGAAAAAACGGGAAAGTCTTTGAAGTCGGAGAAGTCTTCAAGTGAGAGCAAGGCAAGGTCGCAATCGTGTGCGATGAACTCGACTTTTGCTGGGTATTTTTTCGAACTGCCGTGAACTGTTACCAGGATACGATTTTGGTTTGATGCAACGTGTGCGTTCGTAAGGATCTGATTTTTTCCAACGATGAATCCTGTGCCAATGCCGCCAGCGAATCGCCCCGAGTTCCATGGGGTTTGGTAGTCTGGATTGATTGTATCAGCAGCGATACGGACGACTGATTGATAGATAGCTGAGTTGTTTGTGGGTTGGCTTTGCGCGTGCAGAAGTGGGAGGCTGATTGCGGTGAGAGCGACGACAAGGCTGTGACGAATCATGTTGGAGTGGAAGTTAAAGACGGAAGAGTGAAGAGGGAAGAGTGAAAATTAAAACTTCGGAGTGTTCTTTTTTAGCGTCGACCGATACCTAAAAGTGTCTGAAATTTTGGTGCCGCATCTTCTTTATCCGCGATGAGAGTTTCGATTTGGGTAAAACCGGATTTTTCGAGCATGGAGGCGAGTTGGCTTTCGGAAAATCCCAACCAGCGATCGGCGTAGAGTTCGCGGGCTTCGGTGAAGTTATGCTGAAGCAGATCGAGAATGATGATGCGACCGCCGGGCTTGAGAATACGATGGGCAGCATCGATCGCGCGCTGGGGATTTTCAGCGTGGTGCAGGGCTTGGCTGAGAATGGCTAGGTCGATCGTGCCATTATCAATGGGTGGGCTCTCGATATCGCCGATACGAAATTCGAGGTTATGCAGGCCGTTTTTGTGAGCAAGGGATTGGGCGTATTCGACCATTTTCGGAGAGAGATCGACCGCGATGACTTTCTCTGCACGTTGAGCGAGGAGTTGGGAAAGCGTGCCTTCACCCGCGCCGAGGTCGGCGACGTGGCGGTAGTTCAGGGATTTGATCAACGCTTCGGCCAGTGCTTTCCATGAACGACCGGGGACATAGTCTTTGCCGAATCGACCCGCGAGTTCGTCGAAATAAGCGCGAGCGTAGTCTTTGCGTTTGGAAAGGATGTGCTTGAGAGCGAGGTTATCTGCCGTAGTTTCTGGGATTTCAGCGATGGCGTGGGAAACGACAGGTGAGAGCTCGCTTGGGATAGAGGCGGAGTAAACATTGTTTTTGCCGGCGCGCTCGTCGTTGACTAAACCTGCTGTTTTGAGCTGGGATAATTGCGTCGAAATCCTGCTCTGGCCCATGCCGAGGATTTCCTGAAGTTCAGCAACCGATAGGGCATCTTGGTTGAGAAGCGCGAGAATCCTGAGCCGCGTGGTGTCTGAAATGAGTTTTAGGCATTTGATAGTTGACGACATGGCTGGCATATTACATCAACGCATCACGATTTGACGATACGAAAATTCAAAAACAAATGAGCACCTACATTTTTTCCTCAGAGTCGGTTGGCGAAGGTCATCCAGATAAAGTTTCGGACACCATTTCCGATGCTATCCTCGATGCATGTTTGGCAATCGATCCCACCAGCCGCGTTGCTTGCGAAACCTTTGTAAAGAGCAATATTGTTGTCGTCGGTGGCGAAATCACCATTCCGAAACTTCAAGATAAGAAGAAAGGCACAACCAAGCCGATCGATGAAGTGATCAACATCGGCAAAGTGATCCGTGACGCAGTTCGTGGAATCGGTTACACCAATACCGATGACGTGTTTCATGCGGACACTCTTTTTATCAACAACTACCTAACTATTCAGAGCCCAGACATCGCGCAAGGCGTTGATGCAAAAGCAGCTGAAGGTAAGAAAACCAGGAAGCAAGGAGCAGGGGACCAAGGCATCATGTTTGGTTTCGCATGTGATGAAACTCCTGAGCTGATGCCAGCGCCTATCATGTTTGCACACCGCCTTGGTCGCGAACTAACAAGAATTCGCAAAGCGGGCAAACTCGCTCCATGGCTTCGCCCAGATGCGAAGACTCAAGTCTCCGTTGAGTATGTGAATGGCAAACCAACACGTATTGTTAACGTTG
>CAWUUP010000032.1:0-2876 GCA_963925255.1 uncultured Luteolibacter sp. | reverse complement strand
AACCTATTGGGAAATCCCAACCTTTGCTTATCTGACTCTCAACCTGAGCTTACTGAAATCGAACCCGGCCATTTCGTCCAAAGCTGCCCTGGCTGCCTAATATCGTGATTTCCACCAGATAAAGAACTCACATTTGTTCTTCCCTGCCAGTTGACATTTATTTCGCATACCTTCATAGCCAAGGCATGTCCAATGCACTTCAAACCAAACCAAGAATCTTCAGCCACAAGGCCAAGGTCTGTATTGTTGCATCAAAATACAATGAGCAGTTCACGGATGCCCTCGTGGAAAATGCCATTTCCGAGCTCGGAGAGCTTATCCCCATGGCACGCATTGATATCATTCGTGTTCCCGGCGCTTTCGAAATTCCTGTTGCCGTTTCCAAATTAATACAACGAAACGATATCAACTGTATCATCACACTCGGATTGATTATTCGTGGTCACACCCAGCATGCCGACCTCGTAGCATCCTCGGTCACGACTTCCCTTCAAGAACTCGCCGTTCGAAACTGCGTTCCAATTATTCACGAAGTTCTTCTCGTCGAAGATGAAAAACAAGCCCATGCCCGCTGCATTGCAGCCAGCATGAATCGCGGCAGAGAAGCAGCGAGAGCCGCTGTCGCCATGATCGACATCTTCACAGAAATCGAAAAATCGATTCCTAAATCATCCCCAAACAACCTTAGATAAAGAAATGCCAAGTCGCAGGCAAATACGGGAAGCAGCCATCCAATTTCTCTACTGTTCCGATATCGAAGGCGGAGCCTCGCCCGCAGAGCTACGCGAGCCATTCTGGCAGTTTCTCACGGAGTCGGATCGTAAAAACTTAGCCATCGCAACTTTCCGCACTGTCCAACACTTGGCTATCGGTCGCCAAACTAGACTCGTTGAATTTGTCGAACGTGCGGAAGTGGCTAAAGCCCATATCTCCGCCCTGCCAATTGCCGAGTCTCTTCTTAATGAGATGAATCGACTTCTAGCTCTAGAATCCTCGTGGAGCATTGCATTCACCCAAATCGAAAAAGCTCCAAAAGCCGGTGATGACCAAGACGTTGCTGACGAACTTGATTCCGCTCTTTCCAAATTTTTCGCCGTCGATCGCGACCTCGCTTTCAATCGCAATATATTTCTCAAATCCAGCGAGGATTTTCCAAATCTAAAAGCACAACTCGAAGCGCTGAACGCAACGATCCGCCGTCTGCAACGTATTTCAGATCGGCTACGCATGGTTGAGACCCCAGAGAGTTTCCCAGATCAAGCTGACCTCGCGAAAATCCGCCAGTCCAAAGCTGAAATCGCTGCCCTACGCAATCAGACAGATGCATTGGTTGATGCAGTGCTCGCGTGCAAACCTGAGATCGATGAGAAACTCTCAAGCCTCGTCGAAAACTACTCACCAGAGCGTATCGATCCCGTGGATCGCGCGGTATTAAGACTTGGCACTTACGAACTCCTCAAGACGGATACCCCGAACAAAGTGATCATCAATGAAGCCATTGAACTGGCCAAACGCTTTGGCACAACGGATTCGAATCGCTTTGTCAACGGCATGTTAGACTCTATTGCGAAGTCGGTTGTAGGTTGAATATAATACGTTAGTAGTAGCCCCGACAGCGTCGGGGGAGGATGCCGCGCGTAGCGAGACGAATTCGATTCTTACAAGAAATATTATTTTCCTAACGACGAATACCCTCACCAAATCCTACCTATCACCCCCGCGACTTCGCATCCATCTCAATCCATTTCCATAGCGCGTCAGTCGAAGCCGTAACTTGTTGCTTAGTAGCAGTCAGATCGCCACTGACTTTCGATTTTCCGTAAAGGTAGTATTTGATCTTCGGCTCTGTGCCAGATGGACGCACTGCGAACGAACGTCCATCAGCTAAATCAAAGAATAGCATTTTCTCCTTCGGCAATAGATCACCTTCTTGGTCGTAGATGTCTTGAGCAGAGAAATCACGGAAACGAGTGACCTTGGATCCATCGATCACTTGCGGTGGCTGATTTGCGTAAGAATTAGCAAGCGCCTGAATTTTCGCTGCACCATCTGAACCTTCCATAGTGAGTGATTTGCCGACTTCTAAGAAATACCCGAACTGCACAAATAGTTCATCAAGAAGTCCAGGTAGGTTTTTTCCGACAGACTTCGCGTAAGCAGTTACCTCTGCAAACATCAGTGTCGCGCCGTTGGCATCTTTATCACGCACAGCATCCGATCCGAGATAACCGTAACTCTCTTCACCACCGAAGACAAAGAAGCGCGAATACTCGAGACGGAGCGCGCGAGTTTGAGCTTCGGAAAGACTACGGTAATCCCCTTTCTTATCAGCAGGGATCGCATCCTCGTATTTCTTTAACTTCGCAGAAATGTATTTGAAGCCAGTCAACGTATCGACCAAGGAAACTCCGAACGAATCGGCGATGGCAGTTTGTAACTCAGTGGTTACGTAAGTTTTAATCAATACAGCGCGGGTGCGGTTCGAATGACTGATCCATCCGAGTTCGAACATGGTTTTAAGACGATACCACGCCATCAATGAACCAATCTGATTACCGGTGAGTAATACCATTTTTCCTGAATCATTCCGCGCTGCAACTCCCATGCGGTCGGCATCCGGATCAGTTCCAATGACAATTTCTGCACCAGAGGATTCTGCGAGTTGGATCGCCATTGCAAGCGCCGGTCCGTTTTCTGGGTTTGGAGAATCGACCGTTGGGAAACGCCCATCCTGAACATCCTGCTCGGGAACGGTTAGAACCTCGAAACCTAGTTCTCTAAGCATCGGCACGTTGATGTGACCACCTGTGCCATGAAGGTTAGTGAAAACAATTTTCGTCGATGTCGTTTTCAAAAGTTCCGGCTGCAACAACAAG
>CAWUUP010000031.1:0-4503 GCA_963925255.1 uncultured Luteolibacter sp. | reverse complement strand
GCGGGCGGAATGAAGAATGCTTGAGGCAATGCGTCAAGTCCTTTGTTCGAGAAGATTGTATATAAATTGCAGGTAGCCCCGACAAATCGGGGTGTATGGTGCGGCCCTAACTTTTGAAGGCTATTCTTCCGAGGCTTTTTGGAGGAGATTCAAGCGTTCTAGGGCGGCTCCGGATTGGATGGTTTCGCGGGCGATGTCGATGGCATCACCGATGTGGTCAGCGAGGCCGGCGCATGCGATGGCGGCGGCGGAGTTGAGGAGGACGATATCGAGTTTTGGTCCGGATTCTTTTCCGGAAAGGATGTTTTCGAGGATAATGGCGTTGTGTTTGGCGTCACCACCTTTGAGATCTTCGATGACGGCTTTGCGGATTCCGAAGTCTTCGGGGGTGATTTCTTCGTCTTCGAGATCTTGGTAGGAGCCTGCTTTGCAGATGCGGGTGGAGCCCATCAGGGAGATTTCATCGACGTAGCGACCGCATGAAGCTTTTCCGCTGACGACCCATGCGCTTTCACGACCGAGGCGTTGGAGAATGTCTGCGAAGGTTGCGCAGAGGGTTTCATCGCTGACTCCGACGAGTTGGCATTCGGGGCGAGCTGGATTGAGTAGGGGGCCGATGAGGTTAAAGATGCTGCGATGTCCTTCAGCTGCGAGGTTTTTGCGGACTTGGGCTACGGCTTTGAAGGCGGGGTGGTAGTTAGGTGCGAAGAGGAAGCCAACTCCAGCCGTTTCAATGCAATGACGAAAATGTTCCGGAGGTAGATCGATGCGAATGCCGAGGGCTTCTAGAACATCAGCGCCACCACTTTTGGAGGTGATGCCGCGGTTGCCGTGTTTGACCACGATGGCGCCAGCGGCGGCTGCGATAAACATCGAAGTGGTGGAGATATTAAAGAGGTCTAACTGATCGCCGCCGGTTCCGCAGACATCGAGTGTGGGGCCTGGGAGATCGAGGGAGCCGATCATTGGATCAACCGCGTGTTCGAGAAACGCCTCGACGAAGCCAGCGATTTCCTCTGGGGATTCACCTTTTTTGGAAAGGGCGAGGAGTAATTGTTGTTTTTTTAAATCGTCGACTAATGGATCCAGTAAGAGATTGGCGGCGACCTCAATTTCAAGCGGGGCGAGGTCGTCGCCATTTTCGAGGTGGGAGATGATTGTATTCATGGGGGAATTCTAAACCTTAAAACCAAAATCTAAAATCCTAAAATGGAAGAGATGAGAGACTAAATGATTCACGTCCATTGACTACGTTTACTCCATCTAGAAAGCATGAGCTTCGCTATAGATACAGATTCGCTAATGCTCATTTTGTATTCGCGGTTGATCTTTATTACTGCGTCTAGAGATTGAGAATGCAAGTGGCGGTAGTGAAATAGATCAACATACCTGAGACGTCTACGGTGGAGGCGAGGGAGGGCGAGGATACGACGGCGGGATCTAGATTGAAGGCCCGGGCGATGATGGGAAGCATGGCTCCGAGAATGGTGGCGGAAAGGACCTGAAGTGTTAGGGCGAAGCCTACTGCGAGTGAGAGTTTGAAGAATGAGAAATCGGGTGCAGCGGTGAGGGGGCGGTATGGCAGAACGAATGTGATAAATGTAGCCATGCAGAAGCCGAGGGTGAGACCAAGGAAGAGACCTGTGCGGATTTCTTTCCAAGCAATTCTCATGAGCGAGCCCTTATCGATTTCACCGAGAGCAAGGGCGCGGATGACCATGGTTGCAGATTGCCCGCCGGAGTTTCCGCCAGCTGCTACGACCATGGGTAGGAAGAGAGAGAGGACGAAGGCTTTTTCGAGTGTCTCGGAGAAGCGAAACATCACGTATCCAGATGCGATGGATAAGAAGGCTAAACCAACCAGCCAGTTTACACGACGGCGGAAATGGCTGACAGCGCTGGTATTTAGGTAAGAGAGTTCATTTTGTTCTCCACCGATACCTGCGAGTTTCTCGATATCCTCAGTGGATTCCTCTTGGAGAATTTCAAGAGCATCATCGTAGGTGATGACACCGAGGAGGTGGTGAAATTCATCGACGACAGGAAGGACGACGAGGTCGTATTTGGAGAGAGTGCGAGCGGCTTCTTCTTGGTCAGCGGTAGCGAGGATGAATTCATCGGCATCTTCCATGATGTCGCGAATGGGTGTGTCCCAAGTTTCAAAAGCGAGGTCGCGGAGGCGGACTTTGCCTTCGAGTCGGCCTTGGACATCTACGACAAAGATGCGCGCGAGGGTTTCGGTGTCTTCACGATCGCGGCGAAGGACAGTGATGGCTTGTTTCACCGTCATGTCTGCGGTGATGCGACCAACTTGGGTTGTCATCCGTCCGCCGGCGGTGTCTTCTTCGTATTTAAGAAGGTTTTTGGTTAATTCTTTATCGCGAGGGCCGAGAAGGGAGAAAAAGCGGACTTGTGCTTTTTCGGAAACGACCTGGAAAATATCGACTCGGTCGTCGTCGGATAGATTGCTGAGAAGGAAGCGAAGTTGTGCGGGTTTAAAGTGACCGAGAGCGTCTTCGATCAGTGAGTCGGGAAGTTCGGCGACCACATCGGTAGCGAGTTCGGGGCCGATCGTCTTGAAAAAGAAGTCACGCTCGTCATCATCGAGGTTCTGGTAAAGCTCCGCCAAGTCAGCGTAGTGGGCATCGTGAGCAGCAGCGAGGAGATCAGAAGCATCTTCCGCATCGATCGCGCGCGTGATCTTATCGATCGGGTCCATCTCAACATCGTTCTCCACGAGCGAAGTTTGGGGGAAGGCTCCTTCTAGGTAAATGCTGAAATGTGGAAAAGAAGAGTTCTTGGTTCTTGGTTCGAAAAACTGCTGCGCGAAGCCCAACCAAGAACTAAGAACTAGGAACGGATCATTTCATTTTGTAATTTGAGATTTAGAATTTACGATAAAGCGGATGAAAGAATTATCTTTGAAGTTGTTGCGTTATGTTAGCTTGGCGGAGGGAATATCGTATTTAGTGCTGCTTTATGCGGCGATCTATCAGAAGCGTATTTTAGGGGATGAAAATGCGATTGCTATGCCAGGAATGATCCATGGGGTGCTCTTTGTAATCTTTTGCTTTTGCCTGCTACATGTTTGGAATGAGCGGGGATGGCCGATAAAGAAAGTGGCGATTGCCTTTATCTGCTCTTTATTGCCGTTTGCTCCATTTTATTTGGAGCGGAAATTGAAACAGGAGGAGTTGAGTTCTAGTGGAGAGGGGTGAGAATGGATATCGAGGTGATCTATCAAATTCTATTTTTTAAATACGCTAACTTTTAGCAATTGATTATCGGCTTCACGGAGAAGAGATCAGTATTTATTTATGAAGCGAGTTGCAATGGTGAGTGGGAAAGCTAGATCTGTGTTGTGAGTAATTGGCAGAAAGCGGTGGATATGTTGACGGAAACGGTTCGCGCCGGGGTCGGGGAGTTTGTGGTGTGTGGGGGTGCGCGCAATGCGGTTTTACTGGAGGTGCTGGCAAAACTTGAGGCATCGGGAAAGGTGCGGGTATGGAGTCACTTTGAGGAGAGGTCTGCGGGATTTTTTGCGTTGGGTCGGACGATGGTGACAGGGCGCCCTTGTGGGGTAGTTGTGACGAGTGGGACGGCGGTTGCGGAGTTGCTGCCAGCGGTGGTTGAGGCTTATTACCAAGCGCGGCCATTGGTATTGGTGACGGCGGACAGGCCGGAGCATTTCCGTGGTAGCGGGGCGCCGCAGGCGATCGAGCAGGTAGGAATTTTTTCGGCTTATGCTGGGAATGATTTAGCCGCGTGGGAGGGGAAAGGTCCGCTGCATGTGAATATTGAACTGGAAGAGGAATTTACAGCGGGCAGTGAAGTTTTTGGAGATGTTGAGTTGGGTGAATATGCCGTGGATTTCGGAAGACCGAACGTGGCAGAGTTGGCAAAATGGTTACGTGAGCCAACCCTGCGAGGCATGGTGGTGATGATTGGGGACTTGGAGTTAGAAGAGCAGGAAGAGGTATTTCATTTTTGTGAGAGCTTGGCGGCTCCAGTGGTTGCGGAAGCGAGCAGTGGTTTACGTGAAGCACTGCAACACCTCGTGGTAGTGGATGCGGATCGGGTGCTTAAAGAGAATCCTCCATCGAAAGTGCTGCGTTTGGGTGGGGTGCCGAGTGGGAGGTTTTGGCGGGATTTGGAAGATTTGCCGAGGGTGAGCGTATGGTCGGTGTGCCGGAATGGTCTGCGAGGGCTGGGTCGTGACGCTGGAGTTTTACAGGGAGCCCTTTCGAGAGTTTTACCTGCCTTGGGTGTGCCAGAAGAGATGGGCGATGTAGGGGAATGGTTGGTAGGTGTTGAAGGGCGCGGTCAACGGATCGAAGAAGCGCTCGAAGCATTTCCCGATAGCGAGCCTGGCTGGATGCGAATGCTTTCGGTATATGCGGCGGTGGGTAGTAGTGTGTATTTGGGTAATAGTTTGCCCATTCGTGAGTGGAATACCTATGGGCAATGGGAGCGTCCGGTGCGGAATGTGCGGGTGAATCGTGG
>CAWUUP010000030.1:0-11488 GCA_963925255.1 uncultured Luteolibacter sp. | reverse complement strand
CTTTAAATTTATCTGGGGCAATCAGGATGCGCATGGGCAAATTCTTGAGGGAAAGGGGGGATTGGTCGAGAAATCACGCGCTTTTCTGCCAAAGTATTGAACAATTTTTTGACAAGTGGCGAATTGATGTTTAAAGAACGCGCCCCGCGTGGTAAATAATCACCTGCGGATCCGTCCATCCACACCCTCAATTTCCAATCAATTTCAGATATGGCCAAGAAGATCACACTTAAAGCAGCGCCGCGCCTCCGCAGCGGTTCAGGTAAACTTAAGCAAATGCGCCGTGAAGGCTGGCTTCCGTCTGTAGTTTACGGACGTGGCGTGGAAAACTCGAACTTGAAGATCGATTCAAAGACGTTTGCCGAACTTCTCGCACACAGTTCTTCCGACAGCATTTTGATCAACTTAGATGTTGAAGGAGAAGGCGTTCGTTCCGTTTTCCTAAAAACCATCCAGCATGATCCACTCACTGGCCATGCTCTTCACGTCGATTTCTTGGCTGTGAATGACAAAACCGAGATCACTGCAAACATCCCAGTTCACCTTACCGGTGAAGCAATTGGTGTCAAAGGCGGCGGTATCCTTGAGCAATACGCTCACACCCTCGAAATCACCTGCTTGCCAGACGCGCTTCCAGACACGATTGACGTAGATATCACCGCACTTGAATTAGGTGAGTCCCTTCACATTGGTGACATGAAACTTCCAGCAGGTGTTAAACCAACCCACGCAGCTGAAGTGGTGGTCGCTCACATCGGGAAACCAGCTGCTCTGGTTGCTGAAGAAGCAGCTGCGGCTCCAGCGCCTGCCGCGAAAGCTGCACCCGCTGCGAAGTAAGCTTCACCAACTCTCTCTAAAGCGCCCGGAGATATTCTTCGGGCGCTTTTTTATTCTTTAATTTGTTTGCGGGAAGTTCTCCGATAAGATGTTTTTGGCTATGGGAATTTCTTTAATCATCGGACTGGGTAATCCCGGTAGGCAGTATGAGGAAACCCGTCACAACGTTGGATTCATGCTGCTGGATAGGATCGCAGCAGCGGGCGGGGTTACTTTTCAGTCCGAGCCTAAATTTCAGGCACACATCGCGAAGTTGGGAGACGGGACGATTTTAATGAAACCCCAGACGTTCATGAACCTTAGCGGTCGCTCGGTGCGGCAATTGCTGTCGTTTTATAAATGGGAAGCAGATCGTATGATGGTAGTTTATGACGACGTTGCGTTGCCCTTGGGACACCTGAGATTCAGGGAAAAAGGCTCGGCGGGAGGTCACAACGGGATCAAATCGATCATTGAACATGTGGGCGGAGATCAGTTTCCACGGCTGAAACTCGGAATCGGCGAATCGCATCCAGGAGGGATGACGGGTCATGTTTTAGGGAAATTTGCGCCAGATGAGCGAGAAGACCTTGAAAACATGCTTGCCACAGCGCTTGAAGCCGTTCAGCTTTCGCGCTCCCAAGGCATCGCCTTGGCATCGAACCGTTTTAATACTCCACGGGTCAAACCACCACAAAATCTAACCACTGAAAATACACAAGATGAGCCGTAAATACGAAGGCCTAATAGCCCTGACGACAAAAAACCAGGAAGGTAGCATGGACGAACTCGTGACCGCGATTTCGAAAGACATCGAGGCCTCTGGAGCCAAGGTTGAAAAAATCGACAACATGGGTCGCAAAGATTTCGCGTATACCCCACGCAAAATCAATGGTGCACATTACGTGACTTACACGTTTTCAGGTGAGCCAGATTGCATCACAAAAATTCAAGAGAAGCTCGCTCTCAATGGCGCAGTTTACTTGAATCAGTTCAATCGCGTTGCTTAATTTTAGGCAACGTCACTAGCTTTACTCTAGGTCGCTTTTTTAAAATTCATTTACCCTTACTCCTCCCATGGCCAATTTAAACAAAGTAATGTTGCTCGGAAATCTAACACGTGACCCTGAGTTACGACACACCCCCAAAGGATCGGCAGTTGCTGATCTTGGTATTGCGGTGAATCGTAAAGTTCAGGATGGCAACGGTGGTTGGAAAGATGAAACGACTTTTGTTGATGTCACGGTTTGGGGGGCGAGTGCTGAAAACGCTCAAAAATATCTCACCAAAGGTCGTGGTGTTTTCATCGAAGGACGCCTGCAAATGGATGTCTGGGATGATAAAGCCACTGGCCAAAAACGGAGTAAGCTTAAAGTGGTCGCGGATAACCTTCAGTTCTTACCAGATGGTAAAGGCGGTCCTCGTCCACCGAACGATGGTGCTTATACCGGAACTCCAGACGGCAGCAGTCGCCAAGGCGGCTCCGCTGGGCCGATGGATGATTATCAGGAAGAAGACGATATTCCGTTTTGAGGGAGAGTCTGAGACTCAAGACACAAGACTTTCAGAAATAAGAGGAGAGCTGTAAGACTTTGACTAGCTGCTTTGAAATAAGTAGCGGATCTTGTTTCTGGTGGGTCGTCTTTTAGAGCGGTGGTGGTGAGTTTTTACCGGACATTTCCGTTGGTTTATCATCCATCCCGAGAGTTGCCCCGACACGTCGGTGCAGTAGTCCAAAGCCTTCGGCGATCTAACTCTCTAGCAGTTGGGCTTGAGGTAGTAGAGTACAGCCATCCTTGTGGCGATTCCGTTTTCGACTTGGTCGTTGATCAGTGAGCGTTCGTAATCCATGACCGCGTCGCAGAGTTCGACTCCGCGGTTTACTGGGCCGGGGTGCATGAGGTAGAGGCCGCGTTTTCTGATTTCTTCTAAGCGGGTTTCGTTGACTCCGTAAAGTTTGTGGTATTCGCGGATGGAGGGGAAGAAGGGTGCGTCTTGGCGTTCCATTTGGACGCGGAGTAGATAGATGACATCTGGGTTCCATTTCATCGCTTCTGCGTAGTCAGTGAAGCGGGTAATTCCTTCAGGTCCGTTTTTCGGTAGGAGTGAACCCGGGCCGAGGAAGGCGACGTGTAATCCTAGTTTTTTCAGGATGCAGGAGGTGGAACGAGCGACTCGTGAGTGGAGGATGTCTCCGATGATAAGTACTTTTTTTCCTGCGGGTTCGGGAAATTTTTCTTTGATCGTGAAGGCGTCTAACAATGCTTGGGTTGGATGCGCATGAGCACCGTCGCCGGCGTTGATGACTGAGGCGTTAGTTTGCGCTGCGATGGTGGCAGGTAGTCCAGAGCGCGAGTGGCGGACGATGATGTAGTCGGTGCGCATCGCCTGCAGGGTCTCGACCGTTTCGCGGACGGACTCTCCTTTAGTGACTGAGGAGTTTCTAACATCAAAGTTAGTGACATCCGCGGAGAGTCGTTTTGCTGCGACCTCGAAGGAGGAGTGGGTGCGTGTGGATGGCTCGTAAAAGAGGGTGAGTACGGATTTTCCTTTCAGTGCTGGAACTTTTTTCACCGAGCGGGTGAAGAGTTCTTTAAAAGGGATCGCTTGATCGAGGAGGAGGTCGATTTCCTCTCGTTTGAGTGATGCTATATCCAGTAGGTCTTTACGTGGCATAAGAGGCGAAAAATGGGGCGTAATGGATTCCTCCGAAAACGAGTGTCATGACTAGGATGATGAATAAGATGGCTACGTGGTGGCGTGAGTGCTTCTTTTTCCAAAAAATATAAGCTGTCAGCAAGCCTGAAACGAAAATAAGGGAGATTGGAGTGACAAAATAGACCGTCTTCCATGCCGCCAAGATGGCGGTGAGGGCGATTAGATAGGTTATTGTCAATAAAACTGGGTGGGCGCTTAGTTGTTCAAGATGGGCGATGGGATTCTTGGGCGTGGAGGGAGAATTTGCCAGTAACTGCCGTTCACGGAGTTCAGCAATGTCTTCAGAAGCGCGGCGTTCTTGAGGGATTTTGGTTTTATTCTGGACCTCGAAGCCAGGGGCTAAAGGTAGCTCAATTCGCCGAAGGGAGTGGCGTTTTCGCTGTTTGGGTTGTTCCTCTGCCTTAGAGTTCTGGGATGGCTGCGGTGTCCATTTCGGGACTTGACCGATGATTTTTTGAAATGTCGGAGGCTTTGGCTGCTCCTCTAGTGGCGTCGGTTGGGTATTTGGATTCTGAGGAAATCCGAAGTCCTCGCGCAAGGCGGCAAGCTCTTCTAGGGACTTTTTCCGAGTGGGAATCATGAATGAGTTGGAGCAATAACCTTGACGGAGTCCTCTCCATCGGTGCCTTCGAGCGTAACGTGAACGTGATCGTGACGATCGGTTTCCAATTGGATGCCGGTGTAGTTCGCATGGATGGGCAGCTCGCGGTGACCGCGATCGATCAGCACCGCGAGTTCAACTTTTGCAGGACGGCCGTAATCGGCAAGTGCGTCGAGCGCCGCGCGAATGGTGCGGCCAGTGAAAAGCACATCATCGACCAAGATGATATGTGCGCCATCGACAGAGAAAGAAATGTCGCTTTCCTGAAGTTTAGGATTCTCCCGGAGGTGTTCAAAATCATCGCGATAGAGTGAGATATCGAGAACTCCGAAGTTGAGTTCGCGATCTTCTTCTGAGAGGTGAGTGAGGAGTCGCTCAGCAACCTCGTCGCCACGCGAGCGTATACCGATCAGTGAGATGGTGCCTTCTGGATTTGCTTTACGGATAGATTCCGCGAGCGATTCGATACCATGGTTGATCTGCTCGGCATCAAGTGTGAGTTTGATGGAAGCGGGATCGATGGATTTGCTCTCGGGAAAATTCATGATGCCAATATCTGTGCGGCGTTGCAGTCCGTCAAATGTGATCTGATCTGCTGCAGCGTGCGCGGCTTGGACGGCGGAGAGGCGATCGGTCCCTTGGGCAACGCACGCGAGAACGCGTCCGCCGTTGGTTTGCCATTCCTTGCCGATTTTTTTAGTTCCAGAGTGAAAAACTTGCTGGCCGGTGGAATTGATGCCGCTGATGACATCGCCAGAGCGAGAGGTTTCAGGGTAACCATGCGAGGCGAGAATGACGCAGACTGACCAATCATCGGTGAAGCTGATCATGCTTTTATCAAGAATACCTCTTGCGCCGTTCATGCAGAAAGTAGCGAGGTCACCTTGCAGTAATGGCATGACTGCCTGACATTCCGGATCGCCGAAGCGGCAGTTGTATTCGATGACTTTCGGCCCTTCATCTGTGAGCATGAGGCCGAAGTAAAGGAAGCCGCGGTAGGGAAGATTTTCTGAACGAAGCGCGGCAACTGTCGGCGCTACGATGGACTCGTCGATGATGTTGAGGAGTTCTCGAGAAATGAGTTTGCGAGAGGCTACCGCACCCATGCCGCCGGTGTTCGGGCCGAGGTCGCCGTTTTGTAGGCGTTTGTAATCCCGCGCCGGGGTAAGGATGAGGTATTGGTCATCGACGATGGCGGCGAAAATAGAAACTTCGGGTCCGATCAAACATTCCTCGACGAGTAGGCGACCTGGGCCGAAGCGTTTTTCTGTAAAAACTTCGTTGAGGAACTCAAGTGCTGAGACTTTGTCTGGGCAAACCGCAACGCCTTTTCCAGCTGCGAGGCCGTCGAATTTAAGGACGGTTGGATAATTATCTGCGATCGCTGCGATTGCAGATTCTAACGAGTCGCAGGTTTTCGCTTCGGCAGTTGGGATCTGGTTACGCAGTAGGAATTCTTTGGAGAATTCTTTGCTAGCTTCTAACTGCGCAGATTCTTTTGGTGGGCCCCAGCAAGGGATAGAGTTTTTCTCGCAGAGATTCGCTAAACCCTCGCCAGTCACGAGATAAGATTCTTCACCCGCGATGCAGAGATCGATGGCATGGGTTTTCATCCACTCGATCAAGGAAGGTAGATCGGTCGCGGTGGTGGGCTTGGCGATTTGAAAAATAGCATCGCTTCCAGGAAAGGAAAATAGCTCTGGCTTCTGCGGAGAGAGGGAGAGGGTGTGAAGCAGCGCGTGTTCACGTCCGCCTTTTCCAACAACAAGTATTTTCATCTGCCGCTGTTTTGTGAGAATTCAAGCAGATGGGCAAGGACTTTGAGTAAAAGCTAACCCTCTGAAATTCTAAAACACTGAAAGCTAAGACCTAACTTGCATCTGGGCTACGACTTTGGGGGGAGTAAGGAGCCGTCTTCTGTGTTGTCATTTACGCTTGGTAAAGCCGGCTCTTTGAAATTGGGTAGCGCAAATGACCAGAAGGAGCGTGTCCTCGCTTGTTCAAATGCGAGCGCTCGCTCATTGCCGAGTGGCATTTGTTTCATGTCTTTTTCTCTGGCTGCGACAACAGCGACTTTCGGGCGGCCCAATACGAAATCAGTGATGCTCTTAGTGGTGTTTATTGAGGTGTCTTTCACGTTACTCATCGTTGCGCATGAGGCAATAATCAGAGGCAGAAAGAGAGTTATACGCAGAGGTTTAAACATAAATCGAGAATACCATGCAGCATCAAGCACTCTCTGTCTAGATCCCCTTTCGGGTCAAATTTGTCACTTTTCTATTTTTTTCTTGAAGCTTCATCACTGAATGAGTTCACTATCGCTAGTGAGACTCAGTCTCATTAAGAAACGTAAATCAGACCTACTTTGAAATGAAAATGAAAATGAAACGCATCCAACTCTCACTACTCTGCGCAAGCGCAGTGGTTTCCCTAGCCGTTAATGCAAATGCTGGTAGCCGTAATTTCGCCTACAGCTACGAAACCACGACCATGGCCAAAGGAGCGATGGAGCTGGAAACCATCGTCACATGGAAAACCAATACGGCTAACGATCCTAAGTTTGAGCGTTTTGATATACGTCACGAATTTGAATACGGGGTGACGGATCGACTTCAGCTTGCTCTCTATTTCGCCGATTGGCGCTATGAGGAAAGTTCAACCGAAGCAGGGGATGCCGATTTTCACGACGTAGCTCTGGAGGTAATCTACAATTTGACTGATCCGAATACGAGTCCCTTCGGCTCCGCGCTGTATGGTGAGATAAAAGGTAGTGATGACTTCGTTGAGTTTGAGGCAAAGTATCTTTTGCAGAAAAATATCGGGCAGTGGATTTTTATCTACAATATTGGCGGAGCGATTGAGTGGGAGCATAACTACGAAGACGACAAAGCTGAATGGATGCAGAGCATCGGATGTAGTTATCGAATTAGCCCGAGCTTGTCGCTGGGTCTAGAGGCGCTCCATGAAATTGAGATTCCAGATGCTGAAGATTTTGGAGATAATGGGGTTTACGTGGGACCGAATGTGGCATGGAAAAATAGCCAATTGGCATTTACGGTCGCTGGGCTTTGGCAAGTTACAGATCTGGATGGTGAACCAGACTTTCAGCTCCGTACGATATTTGGATTCGATTTCTGATCCATAAAGAAAAATTCAAGATGAAAGGATTCTCATCATTCAAAGCGTCTCGCTACATTCTATTGAGCGTGGTGATGGCGCAAGTGGTGTCATGTGGGGTGTCATACATGGCGCCGCCAGTGACTCCAACCTTCGTAAAGCTATCATCTGCACCTAAGTCGCAACTCGATAGGGGATATGAAATTCACCAATTGAAATGTGCAAAGTGCCATGCCTTCGAGGATCCTAGAAATTACGATGCGGATGAATTCGAGTTTGATATCATGCCGGAGATGAACCGAAAATCGAAGCTCGATGATGAAGATGGTCAGGCAGTGATCGAATACTTACTTGCGGCACGAAATATTTTGCCAGAGCCAAGTGCTCCGTAAAAGAAGGGTGGTTAGGTGAGTCTTCAGGGTTCGCCAATTCTCCCAATTTTCTCATATTGGACTCGCCAGTTGAAAGTGGGGCGGCTTAGCATCCACGCCTCTTAATTTTGATCCCATGAAAGCACCTATTACCGTATCCATCACAGGAGCGGCTGGCCAAATCGGCTATGCCATTCTTTTCCGTATCGCATCTGGATTTGTTTTCGGTGATGACCAACCTGTGAATTTACGTTTGATTGAAATTGAGCCAGGTCTTCCTGCGCTCAAAGGAGTGGTGATGGAGTTGGAGGATTGTGCATTTCCGTTATTAAAAGAAGTGGTTGCGACCACGGATTTGGACGAAGGTTTCAAAGGTGCAAACTGGGCGTTTTTGATTGGCTCAGTGCCGCGTAAGGCGGGGATGGAGCGTGCGGATTTGCTTGGCATTAACGGCAAGATCTTCACCGGCCAAGGACAAGCCATCGCTCGTTCAGCAGCGAAAGATATCCGAGTTTTAGTTGTAGGTAACCCATGCAACACCAACGCGTTGATCGCGATGAATAATGCGGCAGGTATCCCAAATGATCGTTTCTTTGCGATGACGCGTTTGGATGAAAACCGTGCGAAGAGCCAGCTTGCGATGAAGGCAGGCGTGCATTGCTCGGATGTGACCAATCTCTGCATCTGGGGCAATCACTCCGCTACTCAATATCCAGATTTCACCAATGCGAAAATCAAAGGCAAGCCAGTGACCGATGTTATTTCGGATCGCGAATGGTTAGAAGGTGAGTTTATCAAAACCGTTCAACAACGCGGCGCGGCGATCATCGCGGCACGCGGTGCATCTTCCGCAGCTTCCGCTGCAAACGCGGCGATGGATACCGTTAGAAGTTTGATCACCCCAACTCCAGCCGGCGACTGGCATTCCGTCGCAATCTGCTCCGACGGCTCCTATGGAATCGAAAAAGGTCTCATGGCCTCCATGCCGATCCGCACCAAAGCCGATGGAACATGGGAGGTGGTTCAAGGCGTTCCTGTCAGCGAGTTTTCTCAAGGCAAGATCGCCGCAACCATCAACGAGCTGAAAGAAGAGAAAGACGCGGTCAAACATTTGATCGCAGGCTAATCAAAAATCATCCCCAAATGTCATGGAAGATCGCGTTCCATAAGAAAAGTCCTTCTTCCGAGGACGCCGATAAGGAGTAAAGCCATGCTGAGTGTATCAACGGCATGACCGCCGCACTCAAACGCGCCTCTGAGAAAGCCTGTGCTCAAGCGATCGCTGCTGGCCTAGAACCGATTGTCAAGAAACGTCCTGAGGAGTAGAGTGAGGAGCAGAGATGATCGTTTTAAGAGTATGTATAAGCACTTTTCTGGCGACTTTCGACTTTCCACATTCAGACCTTCAACTTTCTGTCCCCTTTTCCTCCTCCCAGAACGACTCTTCAGTCTATTTTCCTCGCGAGGTGAAAAAGTAATTTTCTATTATTTAGCAAAAGTCCTAGCATTAAGCATCCAATCGAAAGCGGTTGCACGATTCGGAAGAGTCGGTTTAGTCTCACTTGTGCCTGATACGGAAACAAAACCTTTTGAAGCAATGATTTCTCTCGATGGAGAATTTTTGCGCAGAGCTTTTCAGTCTATGCTTAAAGCTAGGATCTTGGAAAATAAGCTCTCGAGCTTGTACAAAGCCGGTAAAATTGTCGGCGGTGTGTATCTCGGAAAAGGTCAAGAGGCGGTTAGTAGTTGCCTAGGAACAGCGCTGATTCAGGGCAAAGACTGTTTCGCTCCTTTGATCCGCGATCAAGCAGGCCGAACCGCTTTTGGTGAGCCCTTAATTGACTGCACACGAACCTACTTGGGATCCGTTGAAGGGCCGATGAAAGGTCGTGATGGAAACATTCACCGCGGACGTCCTGATAAAGGCATGCCGGCGATGATTTCTCACCTTGGTGCGCAAGTGCCTTTAATTGCAGGCATGCTTTTCGCAAAGCGCCTCAAAGGAACTTTAGATGGCTGCGTTGGCGCAACCTGTGTGGGCGACGGTGCAACTTCGACCGGTGCATTTCACGAAGGGCTAAATCTTGCGGCGGTGGAAAAACTTCCGATGGTGGTAGTGATTGCGAACAATCAATTTGCATACTCGACTCCAAACAACCGCCAGTTTGCCTGTGGCGATTTAGTCGAGCGGGCGAGGGGATACGGCGTGGGTGGGTATTCCGTCGATGGCACGGATCTCATGGCATGTGCCTCGGTGATCGGTGAGGCCGTAAAACAAGCTCGTCTTGGAAAAGGCCCACAAATGGTAGTCGCGCATTTACTTCGCTTGTCTGGGCACGGTGAGCACGATGATGGTTCCTACGTTCCGGATTCTACCCGCAGCGGGTATTACGGCCGTGATTGCATCGAGGTCGCCATCGAGCAGTTGATTCAGGGCCAATATTCGAACGAAGCTGAGATCGAAGCTTGGCGTGAGGAAATTTCCGAAGAAGTCCAGCGAGCTGTCGCACAAGCACAGCAAGAAGCTTTACCAGATCCTTATTCGGAAGATTGGTCAGCCCTTTCCACAACCTTTCCCTTTATTCCATCGTGAGTGTAACTTATATTGACGCGATCCGCGAAGCTCAGGAAGTGCTCCTCCGTGAGGATGATCGAGTGTTTCTCTACGGACAAGATATCGCTAGTTTCGGTGGTGCGTTCAAAGCAACCAAGGGTCTTGCAGAAGCTTATCCAAACCGAGTTTTTGATAGTCCGATTTCTGAAGACGCGATGATTGGTCTAGCGGTCGGAGCGGCGATCGAGGGCATGCGTCCGATTATTGAAATGCAATTTGCGGATTTCTCATCGATTGCGTTCAACCAAATCGTCAACCAAGCAGCGACGCATTATTATCGCACTGGAATGCCGATCCCTCTAACGGTTCGTCTTCCTTCGGGTGGGACGCCTGGCTCTGGTCCGTTTCACAGTCAGAGCATGGAAGGTTTGTATGCTCAGTATCCAGGCTTGGTCGTCGTCACTCCTGCAACGGTTTCTGATGCCTACCACATGCTCATTGATGCGGTGAAAATGGATGACCCTGTCATCTATTGTGAGCACAAGTTTCTCTATCGCTGGTTGAAAGCGAAATCGATCAAAGGCGATCATTTACCCATCGGCCAAGCACGGATCGCTCGACCTGGAAAACATGCCACGGTGGTGACCTACAGCGCGATGGTGCACGAAGCCGTTCGCGCTGCGGATCGTTTGCAGCAAGATGGTTGGGAAATTGAAGTCGTCGATCTTCGTTCAGTGAAACCGTTAGATATTGATACAGTCTTGGCATCGGTCGCAAGGACTGGACGTTTGCTTGCATTGGGTGAAGCTTTCCCATGGGGTGGTGTCACAGCAGAAGTCGTCTCAAGAGTGACCGAAGAAGGTTTTCATTTGTTAGATGCTCCGCCACAGCGTCTCAATTCCCGCGATACACCAGTTCCTTATCATCCCAAGCTTTGGGCTGCGCATCGTCCCACCCCAGAATCGATTTCTGAGGCACTCCGAAAACTCTTATCCTTTTAGTAACCGCTATGCCAATCGTCCCCATACTTATGCCACAGCTCGGAGAGTCCATCGCCGAGGCAACGGTTATTCGGCTTGATGTGAAAGTCGGAGACTTAGTCAAGACGGATCAAGAAATCATTGAGGTGGAGACCAACAAGGCGACCATGGGAATCACCACGCTTTGTGATGGTTTGGTGTCAGAAATCCGTGCTGTTGAAGGTGTTTCTTATTCGGTTGGCTCTTTGCTCGGTCTGTTAGAAGTGACAGAGGAAGAAGTTGCTCGGACAGGAGTGGATACGCTCGAAAGTCTGGAGGCGAAAAACCAGAG
>CAWUUP010000029.1:0-3818 GCA_963925255.1 uncultured Luteolibacter sp. | reverse complement strand
GTGCGATTCAAACCGACGACATCGCTGTGGTGGATTTCACTACCACCCTCGATGGGCAATCCCTCACCGATGCGATCGGCGAAAAAGGCCAATACCTCGCAAAACGTGAAAATCATTGGCTCCCAGTCAAAGAGGGTTCGTTCCTTCCTGGCTATGCCGAACAACTTGTCGGTTCCCAACAAGGTGATCAAAAAGATGTCACCATCACCCTAGATGATTCGTTTCCTTTCGAAGAACTCCGTGGCAAATCTATCGTCCTGCATACCACCGTCCAAGGCATCAAAGCACCGAAACTCCCTGAGTTAAACGACGACTTCGCCGAAAAACTCATTCCTGGAAAAACCATCGACGAAATCAAAGCCGTCATCCGCGAAAACATGGGAATGGAGAAAATTAAGCAGATCAACGAGCTCAAGGTTTCCCAGATTGTAGAGAAACTCAATATCGCTATCAACTTTGAGCTTCCTGAGGAAATCGTGAAACGCGAAGTTCAGAACCAAGCAAACACCCTCGTCGAGCAAGGTAGCCAGCAAGGTGCATCCGATGAAGACATCCTCAAACAACAAGAGGAAATCTTCTCTGTCGCTACCAAGCGTGCAGTCACCAACCTCCGCACCAATTTCCTTCTCCAAGAAATCGCTCAAGCGGAAAAAATCAGCGTCTCCGATGCCGATTTACTTGGCCATATTTCTCAAATCGCTCAGCAGCGTAAGCAACCGATCAAAAAGGTCATCAAAGACCTTCAAAAAAATCGCCAAATCCAATCCATTCGGAATTCGATGCTGATTAGCCAGACCATTGACTTCCTCGTTGAACAAGCGATTGTGACAGAAGTATCCGCTGAAGAATTCGAAGCTAACCCCGCTTAATCACTCATGAACCTTTTTCCTCCCTCCAATCAGTCCGGTTCCAACCAGACTCCTAGAAATAGTTATTACGTTCCCATAGTCATCGAGTCTGATGGACGCGGCGAGCGCTCGTTCGATATCTACTCACGCCTTCTTAAGGACAGGATCATTTTTATCGGAACTGGAATTGATGACTACGTTGCCAACTCGGTCATCGCCCAGTTGCTTTTCCTTCAAATGCAGGATCCGAAAAAGGACATCCACATTTATATCAATAGCCCCGGTGGTTCAGTCACCGCAGGACTCGCCATGTATGACACCATGCAGTTCCTCACCTGCGACGTGAATACCTACTGCATCGGCATCGCTGCCTCGATGGGCTCCGTGCTCCTCACCGCAGGAACCAAAGGAAAACGTTTCTGCCTACCCAATTCACACGTGATGATTCACCAAGTTTCTGGTGGAGCACAAGGAACCGCATCCGATGTCGAGCGCACGATCGGCTTCATGTTTAACCTCAAAAAACGCCTCAACGGAATCCTTGCCCATCACACCGGCAAAACGATCGAACAAATCGAACACGATTCTGACCGTGATAATTACATGTCTGCTGAAGAATCGGTTGCCTACGGTCTTGTGGATAAAGTCCTAGAATCCCGCAAACAACTCCCAGACGTCGTTAAAGAAGAGCTGAAGAAGAAAAAAGACTGATTCGGCATAAGAATTTCGATTCCAGAATTTAAAATTTAGATTTTTCTTCCTCATGGCCCGCGCTTCCAATCTCACCATGTGCTCCTTCTGCGGAAAGAGCCACTCCGAGGTAAAAAAACTCATCGCCGGCCCTGGCGTATATATCTGCAACGAATGCGTCGACGTTTGTAGCAATATCCTCGATAAAGAAGTCAACCAGCCAGACTCAACCACTGGCAAAAAGCGCAAGGGCAAAACTTCCCACTCACGTGAGGAAATGCCCACACCCGCGGAACTCCTCGCCGAACTTGATCAATACGTGATCGGTCAGGAAACTGCCAAACGCGTTCTCTCGGTCGCTGTTTACAATCATTACCTGCGCCTCAACCAAGACAATCTCTCGGTATCCTCGGAATTCAACGACGTTGAGATTGAGAAATCCAACGTCCTCCTATTAGGCTCAACCGGTTCCGGTAAAACCTTACTAGCCCGCACTCTCGCTCGCGTGCTTGATGTACCTTTCTGCATCGTTGATGCCACCACTCTAACCGAAGCCGGTTACGTCGGTGAAGATGTGGAAAACATCATACTCCGCTTATTGCAAGCCGCTGAGTTCGATGTCGAACGCGCTGAGCGCGGCATCATCTACGTTGATGAAATCGATAAGATCGGGCGTAAAACTGAAAATGTTTCCATCACCCGCGACGTATCCGGTGAGGGTGTCCAACAAGCTCTTCTTAAAATTCTTGAGGGAACTGTATGTAATGTCCCACCTCAAGGCGGCCGCAAACATCCACAACAAGAATATATTCAGATCAATACGGAGAAAATTCTCTTTGTCTGCGGTGGCGCATTCGTCGGCCTCGAGGACATCGTCCGCCGCCGCCTTGGTAGCAAAACTCTCGGATTCCACTCCGATAACCAATTCAACGACCTCGACGAGAAAACCTCTAAAATTCTCGAACGCGTCCTCCCCGAAGACCTCCTTCACTTTGGCTTAATTCCGGAATTTATCGGACGCCTCCCGGTCATCACTGCCCTGCGTAAACTTACCGAGGACGAACTCGTCAAAATCCTCACCGAGCCGAAAAATGCTTTGGTCAAACAATATGCTAAGCAACTCGCACTCAACAACGTTAAGCTCAATATTTCCCGCGACGCCCTCCGCGCCATCGCGCACCAAGCCGTCGAACGCGGAACCGGCGCCCGCGCCCTGCGCTCTATTTTCGAAAGGATGATGCTGGATGTCATGTTCGAGGTGCCGTCACGCGGCGACATCGAAGAAGTAACCATCAACCGCCAAGTCGTTGAGGGCACCAAAGCGCCATCCCTTCGCCGCCGTAAATCTAAAGACAAAGAGGACGCAGCTTAATGCATCTGCGCATCTGAGCCACGCTCACCATGTGCCTAAGGAAACCCAAAACCTGTAACGATCTCCCATCGTTGCCAAAACCTTGGACCCGATATCGCCAGCTTTGGGCGAGCTAATCTAAGTAAAAAATTGATTCGACCTGTATTCCTCATTTTTTCAAAATTTCTTAAACAAATTATCACCCCGGCGTCGCAAAAATATCGCCGTCCCTTTTTTCCAAAAAACAGAAATCCCATGATTGAAGTCGTAAACATCAGTAAATATTTCGGAACCAAACTCGCCGTCAATAATCTCTCCTTCACGGTCAAAAAAGGCGAAGTCCTCGGATTCCTCGGGCCCAACGGCGCTGGAAAATCCACCACCATGCGCATGGTGACCGGCTTCATCCCTCCTAGCTCCGGCGATGCGAGGATCTGTGGCATTTCCATCACTGAAAATCCTTACGAGGCAAAAACCAAAATTGGTTACCTACCTGAATCCGCTCCGCTCTACAACGACATGACGGTCATCGGTTTCCTCAAATTCTGCGCCGATGTCCGCAAACTTTCTGGATCAGCAAAAACCGATGCGGTTGAAAAAGCGATCGAGACCTGCTTCCTCACCAGCGTCGCACACCAATCCATCGATACTCTTTCCAAAGGCTACCGCCACCGCACCTGCCTTGCCCAAGCTCTTCTCCATGATCCGGAAGTTCTCATTCTAGACGAACCCACCGACGGACTTGACCCCAACCAGAAATACGAAGTTCGCCAGCTCATCAAACGCCTCGGCCAAGACAAAGCGATTCTGTTTTCTACACACATTCTTGAAGAAGTCGAAGCCTCTTGCACACGTGCGGTCATCGTCGATCGCGGCTCTATCGTCGCCGACGGCACTCCAGCTGAGCTCATCGCGCAAGCCCCGAACGG
>CAWUUP010000028.1:0-3784 GCA_963925255.1 uncultured Luteolibacter sp. | reverse complement strand
ACTGAGCCCCGAATAACATTCTCTATGTCACCTGAATCCACCAATCGTCGTCGTTTTCTTGCAACCAGCGGTGCTGCCGCCGCTGTGATGTCTTTTCCAACCGTTCTACGCGCGCAAGAATCCACGAACAACAAAGTACTTAAAATCGGGCTAATTGGTTGTGGCGGCCGTGGAACAGGTGCCGCTTCACAAGCGCTTTCCGCGGATCCAAATGTTCAGCTCTGGGCGATCGGTGACGCGTTTGCTCCACAGATCGCCAGGGCTTTGAAACATCTCCAAAAGTTTGGTGGCAAAGTGGATGTTCCTGAAGCTCGTCAGTTTTCAGGTCTGGATGCCTATCAAAAAGTGATCGATAGCGGCGTGGATGTCGTTCTTCTCACTACCCCTCCGGGTTTCCGCCCACAACATCTCAGAGCGGCCGTCGAGGCAGGTAAACACGTTTTTGCAGAGAAACCCATGGCGGTTGATATGGCCGGAATCAAATCTGTTTTGGAATCCGCTAAAATCGCCAAAGAAAAAGGCACAACGCTTCAGCATGGCTATAGCTGGCGCTTCTCTCCAAACACACGCGAAGGATACGGGAAAGTTCTCTCCGGTGAATTAGGCCGGGTTGTCTCTGTTTACGGAACTTACATGGTGAACGTTCCCAAACCGGCCACAAACAGCGATATGCGCAAGAAAGAATGGGGCGATATCGAATGGCAAATACGCAACTGGATGGCTCATGAATGGCTCTCTGGCGGCCCGCTTTTAGAACAATGTATCCACACGGTAGATAAAGTCGCATGGGCGATGGGTGATGTTGCCCCTATCGCGGCGAGAGCTTCCGGTGGCCGTATTCAACGCTCCGACGAAGGCAACGTTTACGATCACTACGATGTCGTTTACGAATATCCAGGCGGTATCATGTGCCACGTTGCTCAACGTCAGATGCAAGGAGCGTTTAACGAAACAGTCGATCGTATCTATTGTGAAAAAGGCATGCTAGAAGCCCCAGATCGTGTGATGACGAAGGATGTTTCTGGAAAAATCACATGGGCGTATCGAGGTCAGCCGGCAAACATGTATCAGGTTTGCCACAATGAATGGTTTGCGGCGATACGTGCCGGCAAGGAGCTCAACGCCGGTGAATTAATGGCGAAAAGCACGATGCTTGGTCTTCTCGGTCGTGAGGCGGCGCATACTGGACAACGGATCACATGGGATCAGCTGTTGGCGTCTAACCAAGATCTTGCTCCGGATGAGTTCAAGTTATCTGACGCGTATCCAGTTGCTCCAGTGCCAGTTCCAGGTCAACACAAGTTCAGTTAAAGCTTCTTTGCTAGGCGAATTTGGTTCTTCACATCGGGCCGCGCGAGTCCACTCGCGCTCCCATTGCGGCTTCATTTCTGTTATTAGGGTTACTCCACCATATCGAAGGAAAAATTCACGACTCGACCAAGTGGATGTCTTTTTCATAAAAGAGGGTACAAATGGAAACTCAACCGCATTCTCATTCTCATTTCCATGATCGAGCGTGTGGTTACCGTGAAGAAATCGCGTGCGCGCTTGGCCTGTTGTTTCTAATCGCGGCGGCAGTTATTGAAAAAGTCAGCGACACAAGTTGGTGGACGCATGGGCTTTACGCAGGAGCTTATATTTTCGCAGGTCAAGAAGGGTTGAAATCGGCCATCGCGACGCTGCGGAAATGGGTAATTGATATCGATGGCTTGATGGTTCTTGCCGCGTTGGGCGCCGCGATTGTCGGTGCCCCTTTTGAAGGCGCGCTACTGTTGTTTTTATTCAGCTTCTCGAATGTGCTGCAGCGCTATGCGATGGATCGAACGCACAATGCGATTCAGTCCTTACTCAAGCTGCGTCCGGATCAAGCATTGGTGAAACGTAATGGCGGCACAGTCCTAGTGAAAGTTGAGGAACTGGCGCTTGGTGAGATCGTAATCGTTAAACCCGGCGAACAAATCCCTGTCGATGGCAAACTGGTCGAGGGCGATACATACGTGGATGAATCTTCTCTAACAGGAGAATCCATGCCAGTGGCAAAAACATTAGGAAGTGATGTGTTTGCAGGAACCATCAACCAAAGCGGCGGAGTTGAAATTCAAGTTAAGAAGCGCTCGGAAGATTCGGCTCTTGCACGAATGGTCAAATTGGTTGCCGCAGCTCAGGCAGAAAAATCAAAGACCCAACGCTTTCTCGAATCCGCAGAACAATATTACGCAGTGGGCGTTATTCTTTTCACGATTGGAGTGTTTCTCGTGCCATGGTTATTTCTCGGGCAAGAATTTTCCCCTGCATTCTATCGAGCCATGACGGTGATGGTCGTTGCTTCACCCTGTGCGTTGATCATCAGCACACCGGCTACCGTTTTATCAGCGATCGGTGGCGCGGCACGCATCGGCATCCTGATCAAAGGAGGATCGCATCTCGACAGCGCAGCTACGATAGACATCGTAGCTCTTGATAAAACCGGCACGCTTACCGCAGGTAAGCCATCGCTTACAGAAATGGTTTTACCAAGTGGAATTCAATCTTTAGCGAGTTCGTTAGACGCCGATGCTACAGCAATCTTACGAGCGGCCGCGGCACTCGAGGCGCGCTCCGAGCATCCATTGGCAAGAGCAGTTGTGGATGCGGCCCAAAGGTTAAAACTGGTTGTTCCCGAGGCTACCGCTTTCCAATCTGTTACCGGACACGGCGCCGAGGCGATTGTAGAATCCACGCATTACCTAATCGGCAGCGAGCGCTGGTTTCGGAATTCATCCGCGCAGGGAATTGAGGCGCTCGCGGTGCATGCGAAGCTGCTTCAAGAAAAAGGGCATACCTGCGTGTGGCTCGGTGTGCGCAATGGCGATCAACTTCTTGCCAAAGCAGTATTGGTTATGGCAGATACGATAAGACCCGAAGCAAAATTTCTGACTGCAGAGCTGCATAAGCTCGGAGTAAAAAAAGTGGTGATGCTAACAGGAGATCATCAGTTGGTCGCGAATGCAATCGGCGCAGAGATAGGGATCGATGATATACGCGCGGAATTACTTCCTGAACACAAACTCGATATTATTCGTGAACTTAAAAAAGAAGGCCGAGTCATGATGATAGGCGACGGTGTGAATGACGCCCCTGCGCTCGCAACTTCAGATCTCAGCATGGCGATGGGTGCCGCTGGTACGGATGTCGCCATGGAGACGGCGGATATCGTGCTTATGGGAGATCGCTTGGAAAACATTCCATTGCTGCTTAGGCATGCGCGGCGCGCACGTCGGGTGCTTTTACAAAATCTCATTTTTTCAGCCACAGTCATTGTCGTTCTCATCATCGCCGCGCTTGGATTTTCTCTGCCACTTCCCTTCGGCGTGGTTGGTCACGAAGGTAGCACTGTCCTAGTCTGTCTCAACGGATTGCGACTGCTGATGATCTGCCGCTCCGGTTTATGATCTCCGATTTAGCGTCTGATCTGATACGCTGAAAATCGAGAGAACTGTGCGCAGAATCCATTTCATCATCCCATAGAAGATGGCAAAAACCAAAATAAAGAATCCGATGATGAGGAAAAGGATTACCGCTAAGATGCCAAGTATGATCCATAACGGTGCCCAGCGTTTATCGAGCACACGGATTTTCCCCGGCCAACCATGCCAATCGAATCTCCAAGCTCGCTGGGGCGCTGGATTGTCTTCCTCCATGCGCGGTTCTACCGCCACGCCGTCGATCTCGACGACTTCTGCTTCAAGGATTGACTCATCCTGTTTTATCACACCGATGACTTTACGTTAGATCGGCAGAGATG
>CAWUUP010000027.1:0-2707 GCA_963925255.1 uncultured Luteolibacter sp. | reverse complement strand
CAAGAGTGGTTGCATCCCATGGGTTATCGTTCTCCACTTTTCTGCCCATTTTCCAAGCAAGCAGCACATTGATAATGAAAGGAATTTGAGCAACTGCTAATGCCCACGCACCCCATGACATCACGATATTTAGGTCAATGTGATCGCGAACGATGTTACCGAAGACGTTGGCGCTGTCGGCTGCTTTTTCGAGATATGCGTCACCACCGTTATACCAACGACGATGGAAACCCGCCATACCTTGAACTAACATAGGGAAGAACAGCACGTTCATGCAGATCAAACTTGGCCAGAAATGAAGATGATTCAGGGTACGGCTCGTGTAGCGTCCTGTAATTTTTGGATACCAGTGATGAATACCTGCAAAGAGTCCGAAAAGAATACCCGGTGCAACCACATAATGGAAGTGGCCGATGACGTAATAGGTATCGTGAAGGTGAAGACCGACGAGGTTAAATGCCAGAGGCAAGCCGGTAAGACCACCGATACCGAACATCGGTATGAAAGCACAAGCCCATAGCATCGGCGGAGTGAAGCGGATCGAACCACCCCACAGCGAGATCAGCATCGCAGTGATAATAATGACGGATGGGATAGAAATCAAAACTGTCGTCGTTTGGAAGAAAGTCGAAATAGAGGAACCCATTCCAGTCATGTACATGTGGTGAGCCCATACGATGAAGGAGAGAAATCCAAGGATAAGGACGGAATAGACCATGGACTTGTAACCCCAGAGTGGCTTACGAGTGTTGACAGGAATGATTTCTGCAACGCATGCGATGGCAGGCAAAAGAAGAACATAAACTTCTGGGTGACCAAGGAACCAGAAGAGGTGTTGGAAAAGCAGAGGTGAACCACCACCTGCAAGATCAACGAGACCATCGGTTTTGGTAAAGAGACCAGAAGGCATGAAGAAGGATGAATGAGCCACGCGATCCATGAGCTGCATGATGCCAGCTGCTTCAAGTGGAGGGAAAGCGAGTAGAAGGAGGAAAGCTGTAACCAGCATGGCCCAAACGAAGAATGGCAAGCGCATCCATGTCATTCCACGCGCTCGGAGATTGATAATCGTCGTGATGAAATTGACCGATCCCAGAAGTGAGGACGTGATTAATAATACAAGGCCGAGCAACCATTGAGTTTGACCTGCAAGCCATTGGTTAACGATTTGTCCATCGGCAAAACCGGCAAGTGGAGAATAGTTAGTCCATCCAGATTTCGCAGCCCCAGATTCCATAAAGAATGAGGCGCACATGACCAGACCACCAGCAAGGTAAGTCCAATATGAAATCATGTTCAGTTTAGGGAAAGCCATGTCAACTGCGCCAATTTGCAGAGGAGTCACATAGTTACCAAAAGCACCAAAGCCTAAGGGCACGATACCAAGGAAAACCATGATCGTTCCGTGCATCGCGCCGAACATATTGTAAGTCTCACCCGTGACTTTTCCATCCTGAAGCCAACGTGACTTCCAAGTATCTGTGAAAATCCAGCCCATCCAATCTGGAAGGGGCTGGTGAGGATAAGCAATACTCCAACGCATCACCATCATCAGATAGAAACCGAAAGCCAAAAACAGCAAAGCTGTAATGCCATACTGAATACCGATTGTTTTATGATCGGTGGAAAACATATATTTTTTAAACCAGCCAGGATTGTGATGGTGGTCACCGTGGTCGTCATGATGATCGTGGCTGTCGTGAGATGCTGTGTGGGCGCTCATAAGTTATTTAGGCGGAGATGGGATAGATTAGTTCAGTAAATTGGCAGGAGCTGCTTATACTTTAAAATTAGGGAGCTAGTGTCAGGGTAGTTGGATTAACAAGCGTGGTAGGATCTAGAATCTCACCAGGAAGCATCGGCATGTGTTTGGATGCGATCTCTTCTGCAGTGACTGCTTGACCGGTATTTTCACGTGCAGCAGAAATCTCGATTGCTTTGGCTGCCATATCGACGGTGACCACATCACCTGATTCATTACCATAGTTATTGCGGACAAAAGTCATCAAAGTGGCAAGGTCAACGGCTGTCATCCCTGCACCCTGTGCTGGCATAACACCTGCACCATAAACTTTTCCGTTACTTGTGGGTCCTTGAATACCGTTCAGAATAACCATCGCAAATTTCTGAGTGTCACCGATTACAAACTTAGAACCCACAAGCGATGGATAGTTAATTCCATCGCCTTTAGCATCGGCACCATGACAACCGTTACATTTAGCAGCGTAAACATTTTTACCGCGACCACTGAATGCCGCGAGTGCTAGCTTAGGAACAGGCCCTTTTGGAGGACCACCTGGAACTTCATCACGCTCATATTTAGGGCGGATAAGGTCATCGTAAGAGAAAAAATTACCTGAATTACCGAGAACTGCTCCAGCGACAAGTAAGACGATACCACAAGCTACAATCACCCATAAGGCAACTGGTTCATGGCCGTTGTCTGCGATACGACGTTCACGCAACGTTGCTGCGGATTCAAGTTCAACACGGCCGTGGGCCTTGGTGACATTGATCGACTCGTCAAGATCGGGTTTTTGATTCAATTGCGGACTGGGCGAGGACATGGTGGGAAGTATTGCTATGGAGAATGAAAAATCGTTTAAAAATCAAGGAGCGGGTGTAGCTGAATCGGTTGGTTTTGCAAAGTTAAGTGAATCTGGAACAGGTTGGTCTTTTTTCAAGGACAACAAGTAAGAAACTAACG
>CAWUUP010000026.1:0-5327 GCA_963925255.1 uncultured Luteolibacter sp. | reverse complement strand
TCGACGAGTTTCTTTTGAGATTGGCTAAGGTCTGAAATGGTTTTTCCCTCAAGAAAAAGACGTTCATAGATCGCTCGGTCAAGCTGAGTGCGGGTGATTTTATAACCAAAGACGCGCGCGACAACGCCGTTGGCTTTATCTACTGCAATGGATTGTTCGCTATCTGGGTGGGATGCTTTGATGCGGCGGTTAATTGGGCCATTGAAGAGAAATAGATCGGCCAGAAGATATCCTATAACCACAAGGTAGGCGGTAAATCGGAGGGTAAATTTGGTGAAAGATTTCATGGAGAAAACGGAGATTTATCGAATTTCAACTGTGGCGCCGGGGCGGATCAGAGTGGGTAGGCGAATAGCGTCCCAATTACAAAGACGGATGCAACCGGAGGAACGCGAGCGGCCAATGGTTTCGGGATCGGAAGTTCCATGCATGCCGATTCCTGCGCGAGTCGTTCCACACCAGATAATACCGACGGGTGAGTTCGGGCCGGGTGGAATCATGAGGGCATCTTCAGAGCGTTTTCCGGTATCGAGGAGTTGTTGATCATAGCGCCACCATGGCAGTGCGACCATGGTCTGGAGTTTCCATGAGCCGAAACGGATGAATTGCAGCTTTCCTGGGGTGATGGGAAATGAAGCGAGTAGGGCAGTATTGGCACTTGGGGTGATTGGTGCGTTGGGATCGGTGATGATGGTAGGTCTCGGTGCGGCGGCAAAAATCCGAACTTGGTTTATTTTCGTATCGACGACGACATATCGCTCCGAGAGATCTTCGAGTTCTTTCCATGCGCGATCCGTTAGCTCCTCGACGAGAAAGGGAGTGACGTTTGGAACGGTGATGCTGGCTTTCGTTTTCAATTCATAAATATTTTCCCCCGGGTTTAAGGCGATCAGAGTTGGGATATCTGTATGGTAGCGCTCCGACATGAATTCGGCGACCGAGCGGTAGGCCATCATATTGGATTTTGCTTGTTTGTCGCGTTTGGTCGAAAGCTCAGGATTAACCCATTCGGTGGCTATTTCAGGAACTAAAGCGATGGCGTAAGGGTTGGGAATGGCTTTGCAAGCAACCGTGGTTACCTCAATCCAATCATCTAATGAATGTCCATTAACCTCATTCCATGATTTGACGGCGAGCTCAGAAAATAGGCCGATTTTACCATCGATCACTCCCGGTCCAAAGTTTGATTGATCGAGAAATATCTGCAGGCGGGTTGCGTCATCACCCGTGGGTTTTTGATCGCTTAGTGAAGTTTCAGCAGCAGTTACAGGAGGTGTCGGCTTAGGGCTGGGAGTGACAAGAATGGGTGCAATGGTTGACTCTGGAGTGACTGGGTCAATATCGACCGGAAGCGCCCTGAGAATGTTAGATTCTGACGCCTGTGCGACGAGCGGCACTAAGAGAGTGAGCATGAAAAATAACAGGAAAAAACGCATGGTTGCGGTTAATGAGGGATCAGAAACTCGTTGAGTTTTCCTGCAATGTTCGCGGGTACAATCGCGGTTACGATGATGTCGTTTTCATCGTATTCTGTGGAGAGAACTTTCGCGTCTTTATGTAGGAGATTCAGCACGTCACCACGCTTTTGTGGGATGCGATAATTCTCATGTGTGACCCGATCTGCGAGTACTTTTGAGCAGGCTTTATAAATTTCTTCAAGTCCTAGACCAGTGAGTGCGGAAGCATGGATCGCATCGGGAAATTTTCGTTCCAAACAAACGAGCTCCCAAGGATCGGTGATTTTGTCGATTTTATTTAGAACGGTGATAATGGGTTTGTCGACCGCACCAAGTTCTTCCAAAACATGGAGCGTAGTAGCGTGGAAAATTTCGATTTCAGGTGCGGAGGCGTCGAGCACGTGAATGAGGAAATCTGATAGAACAGCTTCTTCGAGAGTGGCTTTAAAGGCCTCGATGAGGCGGTGCGGGAGATTGCGGACGAAGCCTACCGTATCGGTGACGAGCAGCGGTTGGCCATCGTATAAATCGATGCGACGTGTGGTGGTGTCGAGCGTGGCAAAGAGCATGTCTTTTGCCATGACATCCGAGCCGGATATTTTATTCAGCATCGTGGATTTACCAGAATTCGTGTAGCCGACGATGGAAACGTGTGGAGTATCGAGTTTTTCGCGTTCCTTGCGTTGAGTTTTGCGTTGTTTGCGGACGATCTCGAGTTCGCGTTTGCAGCGATCAATGCTGAGATGAGCGAGGCGACGGTCGATCTCGATTTGTTTTTCACCCATGCCGCGTTCAGCGCCACCGCCGCCACCGGATCCACCGCCACCGCCTTCGCGGTCTAGGTGTCCCCACATGCGAGCGAGGCGAGGAAGAGCGTATTGCATCTTTGCGAGTTCGACCTGTAAACGGGCTTCACGAGTTTGGGCGCGCTTTCCGAAAATATCGAGAATGACTTCTTCTCGGTCGATGACGCAGAGGTCAGCGAGTTTTTCCCACTCACGTTGCTGGGAAGGGGCGAGGTTGTTATCGATGACGATGACGTCGCATTCGTGGGCTTTCGCAAGGGCGACCATTTCCGCGGCTTTACCAGTGCCGCAGAGAAATTTTTTGTGCATTTCGCGGGATTTCGCGAGAACAGACTCAGCGATTTCTATGCCCAGGGTTGATACGAGTTCGCCAAGTTCATCCAGTAGCGATGAGGATTCATCCTCTTCGCTTTTATCAAAATAGAGCCGGACCAGTAGGGCACGCTCGACCATTTCTGGTTTTTGTCGGACTTCGAACATTGATCTTAAAAGGTTATGAGAGAAGTGACATCACAGCGGCGGAAAGTGTTTTTCCGTCGGCTCGGCCCTTGCAGAGGTCTTGGGCACGTTTCATGACTTTTCCCATGTCGGCTTTGGAAGCGGCCCCGGTTTCTTGGATGGCTTGAGCGACGAATTCGTTGAGCTGTGAATCGGAAAGCGCTGCTGGCAGGTATTTGGAGAGAATGGCGATCTCGGCCTTCTCGTTTTCGGCTAGTTCCGGGCGGTTCGCCTTTTCGAACTGCTCGATGGAATCCAGGCGTTGCTTGATTTGTTTACGGACCACAGCAACGATTTCGGGTTCATCTAAAACCGTGCCGAGCCCGCCTTTTTCAATAGCTGCGTTGGTGATGGCGCTTTTCAGGGCGCGCAGGGAATTAAGTGCGACGGAGTCTTTGGCTCGCATAGCGGTTTTGATATCTTCGGAAATTTGATCGGCAGAATTGCTCATGCAGAACAGATACGCGAGGTAGAGGCGATCGCCAAGGAAAAGAGCGGGGGATAACGAGGAGGCGTATGCTAGGCTCTGGTCTGACTGTGAATTTTCAAAGATTGCAAATATTAAGAAATTAATCTAATTCCCTGTTCGTTCCACTATGTTAGCGAGATTTCCACTTTTTTTGAGCCTTACTGGTTTTGTTATATTTTTGGCGAGTTGTGCACAAAATCCCAACGACCCGAGACTGGTTAAAAGTCACCCTGAATATAAAAATCCGCATCAACCAGGGAGCTACGAGTTTTTTGTTGCTGAGAAGGCTTATCCAAAGACCTATGATTCTTGGACTAATACTCAATTATTACCCGAAACTAATACGTTAAACTCTTGGCTGCTAATAGATCTAGATGAGCAACGTGGAAGGTTGATGAAAGATAATCAGGTAGTGGTTGATTATCCGATTTGTTCGGGGAGATCAACTCATCCTACACCTGCGGGAAAATACAAGATCCTTGAGAAAGTTTCGGATAAGAGCTCTAATAAATATGGTCGGATTTACGATGCCGAGGGCATTGTGCTAAATAGTGATGCTGATACGACTAAAGATACGATACCGGAAGGTGGTAAATTCGTTGGCGCTCCTATGCATTACTGGATGCGCCTAACTTGGGATGGAGTTGGCCATCACATTGGTCCGGTTAAGCGTTATCCTGCCTCTCATGCTTGTATCCGCGGACCGCGTAGCATAATGCCTGAAGTCTACTCGAAGTTGGCAGTCGGATCAAAAATTGTGGTTGAGTAATATAGCTGTAAAAATTCAAACAAAAAAAGCCTGCAGGTTGATCCCTGCGGGCTTTTTTTGAGTTTTTAAGTTTACTATTCTTCCATGAATTTATCATGGCCTTTCTTTTTAGCATCACGCATTTGCTCGACGATGGCTTTTACCTTATCCATGTCTTTATCTAGGAAGGCGATTTCCATGTCAGCCAAGGTTGAGATCAGTGAACCCATCATTTTGCGATACTCTGCAGAAGCTTTCACTTTGTCTGGGCCATCTGGCATGGCATTGACCAATTCTGGAACTTCTGTGATAGCTTTTACCATGGCATCCTGTGCTTCGCGGGCAAGTGCCGCACCTTTGGCTGGGTCTTCTTCACGACGCATGGCTTTATAGGCGTCGTTCAGAGCTTCCATTTGTTTTGCAAGTGGAGTGTCTGCCTGTGCGGAAGTAGGGATCATGAAAAGAGTGGATGCTAAACAGCCGGCAATAAAGAATTTCGGAATCATTTGTGCCAGAATACGAATGTAATTTCGATGATCTTCCAAGATAAAAGTAAAAAGCGAACTGGAAGAATTAATTTTTTTCCGCCCATTGCATGACGCGGATTTTGTGGTAATAGGATGTATTACTATACATCTTGCCAACTATGATTCATGCCCTTACCCAAGAACAGTTTTTGCCGATTTCTTTAAAAGAAGCTTGGGATTTTTTCTCATGCCCAAGAAACTTGGACGAGATTACGCCCAAGGATTTAGGTTTTAAAATCGTGTATCAACCGGGTGAGAAGATGTATGAGGGGCAGATCATCGAATACAAAGTGATGATTGTTACCGGTATATGGGTGCCATGGGTGACGGAGATTAAGTGTGTGAAGGAGCAAGTGAGCTTTATCGACGAACAACGATTCGGGCCTTATAAGTTCTGGCATCATCTACATCATTTTGAAGAGGTCGAAGGTGGCGTGCTGATGAAGGATTTAGTGCATTATGCTTTGCCATGCTGGCCGTTTGGCGAAATTGGACATGGCTTATTTGTGAAGCCTAAATTGGATAAGATATTCGGCTTCCGTAGGGAGATTTTGGATAAGCGTTTTAAGAGGTAGGTAAAATATGATCAGCATAGTAATTTAAGCTTGTTTACTAATATCATTTGCATTTTTCATTCTTGGCGTGCGTTGTCTCTCATCTAAATCTATTATTTTCCGTTTTCGTATCGCCTCATTTTTAGTGATTTTTTCCGTCTTCGCTTTACTATCTGCGGTTGGAATTTTGGGTTATGGAATTGTGATCCGTGATGTTGGATTGATAGCTATCAGCGGGGGGGCTTTTGGATGTATCCTGTTGTTGATG
>CAWUUP010000025.1:0-2609 GCA_963925255.1 uncultured Luteolibacter sp. | reverse complement strand
CTTCAACTAGGATCTCGGCCGGTAACGGGCGCGAGTTGTAGTTGGATGCCATGACAAAGCCGTAAGCACCGGCGGACATCAGGGCGACGTTGTCTCCTGGGTTGAAATCTGGAAGAGGACGGTCTTGGCAGAAGAAGTCGCCGCTTTCACAGATTGGGCCGACGACGTCGACTTTGATGAGTTCATCGGATTTCGGTTGAATGAGAGGAACGATTTCGTGATGACCTTCGTAAAGTGCAGGACGGATGAGATCGTTCATTCCGGCATCGACGATTTTGAACGTTTTGGCAGAGCCTTTTTTCTCGTAGAGGCAGCGGGTTAGAAGAACACCAGCGTTGCCGACGATGTAGCGACCGGGTTCCAAGAGAATTTTCAATCCGAGATCTTTGATACGTGGAACCAGTTCTTCGCCGTATTTTTCGATGGTGAGAGGACGTTCGGATTCTGATTTGGAAGACCACCATTCAGGAGTTCCAGATTGGAGGGAATCTTGATAGACAATTCCGATTCCGCCGCCGATGGACCAGAATTCGATGCCGTGCTTTTGTTTCAGGGCGCGAACCATCGGAGTCACTTTTTCGACTGCCTCGATGAATGGATCAATCGAGGTGAGCTGGGAGCCGATGTGCATTTGCAGACCACGGAGCTTGATGTTTGGCAGTTCGACAGCGGCGCGATCGTAGAGGTCGGGGATTTTTTCAAAATCGACGCCGAACTTGTTCTCACTTTTTCCAGTGGAGATGTATTTGTGCGTTTTCGCATCGACGTTCGGATTCACGCGAACGGCAGCTGGCGCGATTTTTCCGAGTTCGCCAGCGACTTCGTTTAGGTAGCGGAGCTCTTCTTCGCTCTCAACGTTGAAGGAGTAGATGCCCTGTTCGAGGGCGTAGACGATTTCCTCACGGGTTTTACCAACGCCTGCGAAGGTGCAGTGAGCTGGATCGCCACCAGCTTTGATGACTCGGAAGAGTTCGCCACCGGAAACGATGTCGAAGCCTGCGCCTTTGGTGGCAAGCAAGCGGAGGACGGAAAGATTGGAGTTCGCTTTGACAGCGAAGGCGATTTCGTGATCGACCCCATTGAGGGCTTTATCGAGACGTTTGAAATGATCCGTGATCGTTCCTGCCGAGTAGACGTAAAGGGGAGTGCCGTGTTGCTCTGCGAGAGATTGCAGGGCAACGTCTTCGCAGAAAAGCTCTCCGTCTTTGTAGGAAAAGCCGTGCATGCAAGCTTACTTAACGAGTCCCGCTTTTTTGAGGGTCACATAAGCACCATTTTTGTTGATGGTCTTAAGCGCGCGGCAGCTCAATTTAGTGCGGATAAACTGATCGTGTTCAGGAACCCAGATACGTTTGTTCTGAAGGTTCGGTGAAACCGAGCGTTTGGTGACTTTAGTGACGTGACGACCGATACCGCCCTTTTTCTTGGCCAAGCCAGAACGATGGATTTTGCCGCCGGAGCGGACGCGGGTGCCTCTGATGCTACAAATACGTGCCATGATGAAAAATTGGTTAGCGGGGCGCGAAGGATGCCTTGCGATTCGGATGCGTCAAGACGAAATCTTGATGAAAATTCAATTTTCCTTGGATCTCTGCTGATTCACCCATTTTCCGACATCTCGAAAGATTTTTTCCTTTTGTTCATCATACATCAGGAGGTGGTAGGCTCCTGGGTAGTTGTGATAGGTGCTGTCGGTGGATTCTGGGAGGCGGGCGACGAAGCCTCGAACGTCGGAATCTGTATTGAGGAAGTCATTTTCTCCATGTAGGACAAGGATGGGGATCTGGATTCTTTTGGCGCAGTCATTCATGCTATCGATGAGCCTTGCGAGCGTGCCGAGTAGGCGGAGCGTGTGCTTGTCAACGTTATAGGAATTGGTGATAGCCTGCTCATTATGATGGGTGGTTTGGGTCACTTGGATGTCTTCGGATCCTGTCAATACATTGGTAGGAATCCGAGCAAGCGGAAGTGTAGTTGCGGCGCACTGAATCAAGGCGATTTTCCAGAGTTCAATATCATCTTTAAAACGAACCAAGGGAGAGGAAAGAACTAGGGCATCACAAGGAGGGGCGTCAGCGGGAGCTGAATCCAAGGCATGTGTTGCAATCAGGGCGCCCATGCTTTCCCCATACCAGATGATTTTAGCTTTCGGATGTCGCTTTTTCACGAGCTGAGTGAATGCATGTAGGTCGTTATACCAATCATCCGAGTTGCCAATGTCCCCACGGCGTTCGTGGATAGGATCACTGCCTTGGCCTCTCAGTTCGTAGGCATATACCGCGGTGTCTGCCTGCCTTTTCACAAGGTAGTTACTGAGATTTGCGTAATCGATAGAGGCTCCACAAAATCCATGGATGCCGATGATGACGATATCTTGATCAAAATGTTCACGCTTCCATGTGCGGTAACCAAAGGTTTCTCCAGCTTCAGGGTTCTGAATATTTTGCTTAACGCTATAGTCTGTTGGTGCGCACCCGTAAAAAGTCGGGAGGAGGAGAAACAAGAAGCTGTAGCGTAGATATTTATCCAACACACCATAAGCTATAGCGAAATGGGGGCAGATGCAAGGCGTTATAGAGTCGAAGGTCGAAGGTCGAAGGTCGAAGGTC
>CAWUUP010000024.1:0-16325 GCA_963925255.1 uncultured Luteolibacter sp. | reverse complement strand
CTGATGATCAATTTCAGAAAAAGTTTTTCGAGCCCTATCAAAAAACTCTCCGCAACACGACATGCTGGGCATCGTTGGGAAATCACGAGGGCCATTCTTCTGATGGGGAAAAATCCGTCGGGCCATTCTTTGATGCTTATGTCTGCCCAACCAAAGGAGAAGCCGGCGGAGTTCCATCTGGTAGTGAGTCCTTCTACTCATTCAATTACGGAGACATCCATGTGATCTGTTTGAACTCTTATGACATCGACCGCTCACCCCAAGGCGATATGGCAAAATGGTTGGTATGCGATCTAGCTGAGACCAAGACACGATGGATCGTTGGCTTCTGGCATCACCCTCCCTATACCAAAGGCACGCACGACAGTGACAAGGAAATCGAACTTATAGAAATGCGAAAATACATCATGCCAATCTTGGAAAACGGTGGCGTGGATCTGGTGTTGAGTGGACATTCGCACATCTACGAGCGTTCAATGTTGATCGACGGCGTATACGCCACGCCGACCACTGCGAAAGGTGTCGTATTAAATGACGGCGATGGAAATCCGAAGGGAGATGGAGCCTATCTTAAAAGTGAAAAGATCACTCCACACAACGGGACGGTTGCCATTGTGACTGGACACGGCGGCGCTTTAGGACGCAACGCCATGGGCATTTCGCCCGTTATGCGCAGGATCGTCATGGATCACGGATCGACCATCATCGACATCGATGGCGACACGCTCACAGGGGTCATGCTCGATCTACATGGTAAAGAGCGGGATCGTTTCTCGATCATCAAGCGCGGGGTTGTGAAACAAAGCATTGTGGAAAAACCCTGGACTCCCACTGCTGAATCACCGGAACGCACTGGAGCGGGCGTGCTCGGCGCACCAAAAACAGTCGCCGATTCTAACAAGGCTCAACACGCCGGAGATAAAAACATCCCAAAGCTGATACCGAAAAATACCAAAGCAATCATTCCTAAAAACGCGCCATGGGATTACCTTGCAACTGGCGAACATCCAGAAACAGAAATGTGGACACAGGTAGGATATGACTCGAAAGAAGAAGGCTGGAAAATCGGACCTGCTGGATTTGGTTACGGGGATGGAGATGACCGCACCGAACTCAAAGAAATGCAGGGCAAATTCACTGCCATCTACATTCGTAAAGAATTCAAAATTCCAGCAGGAACAGACCTCAAGAGACTTGGACTACTCATCAACTACGACGATGCATTTGTACTACACGTGAATGGCAAAGAACTGCTTTCCAAAGGCATCACAAAATCAAAAGACGGAAAAACTCAGATCAAAAAACACGAAGCGAGTGGAGCAGAATATTTCTCTCTATCGAACTTTGCGTCATCGTTCAAAGAAGGCAAAAACGTCATCGCGCTTGAAGGTTACAACGACGACAAAGACAGCAGTGACCTAAGCCTAGATCCTGCGCTAATTTTGGAAACAGAGTAAGTAGCCCGCAGACTTAAGCTACGACCCAGCAAGAGATTTATAAATCGGATTGAATACGTGCGTCAGATTTAGGCAACTTGGGGAAGGGACGCATCACGTGGAAATTCCAATCGGAGACGTCAGGGCATTGTTCTATCTAGGATACTCATCCAGAGCATGCCGATTTGAGTGTATGGATAACAACTTAGCGCTAGTTCAAAAAAATATAGGATTCAAACCGCGTTCAAACAAACTTCTGCCGATGCGCGTCGAAGTAGAACGACTTTCTGCGGAAGATGTATCTTTGGATTTTGGATTGATCGTGATAGCAAATATACTAATGCAATGGAAGCGCTCCACACCTAACTCCTGCTAAACCAATCTATACAAAGGAATTCATTGCATAAGCTCCTTGAAAAGAATCGGATCGAAAGCCAGTATTAATCTCATGATTCTTAAAACCTTAGGACTATTTGTATTTTGTGCCTCCATTCAGGTTTCAGCTGCAGCAAGTGAAAAACCCAATATTGTTTTCCTCTTAGTGGACGATTTGGGCTGGGGAGATTTCGGTGCCTATGGGGCTAAGTTTTACGAAACTCCAAATATTGATAAGCTCGCCGCCGATGGCATGCATTTCTCAAATGCCTACTCCGCTTGTACCGTTTGTTCACCGAGTCGCGCTGCGATCCTCAGCGGATGCTATCCAGCAAGGCTACACCTAACAGATTTCATCCCTGGACACAAAAATCCAACTGCGAAGCTTAAAATTCCGGATTGGAAAATGAAGATCGATCATGAGCGGATCTTGCTTCCCGAGGCACTCAAAGAAGCGGGTTATTCCACGGGGTTTTTCGGGAAATGGCATTTGATGCCGAATGGTGCGCCAGATATGAACGAGCATTTTCCGACAGATCACGGTTTTGATGTCAACATCGGGGGACGCGAATGGGGACAACCGCATGGCAAAGGGAAATATTATTATCCATTCGATATGCCGGGCCTCAAGGAAGGCAAGCCCGGTGATTACCTCACCGATAAGCTAACGGATAAGGCGATCGACTATCTTGATAAGACGGATAAGAAGACCCCTTTCCTGCTCTATTTTTCATACTATACTCTGCACAGTCCATTGATGGCTCCAGCCGCTCTCGTTGATAAATATACGAAAAAAGCAGCAACTTTCAAAAACGAGAAACATGAATATCTTAATCCGGTAAGAGCCGGAATGGTTGAAAGCTTGGATACCAGCATCGGCAGGATTGTAGGAAAATTGGAGCAGATGGGCATCGCTGATAATACCCTGATCATTCTAACAGGTGACAATGGTGGCGATTATGATGAGACCACGGGTGGATTGAGAGATTTCAAAGGCTGGTCGCATGAGGGAGCTGTTAGAGAACCCCTGATTGCAAAGTGGCCCGGAAAGATCAAAGCAGGATCCAGCTCTGATGAAATGGTCATCGGCATGGATTTTTATCCGACCATCTTGGAATTCGCAGGACTACCCGCAAAACCTGATCAACACCTCGATGGCGTAAGTATAGCCCCTCTACTTTCTGGAGAGAAAACCGGGCTCGATCGTGACACTCTGTATTGGCATTACCCACATTACCATCGCACCAAACCATACGGCGCGATTCGTGAAGGCGATTGGAAACTCATCGAGTTTTTTGAAGATGAGAAACTGGAGTTATTCGACCTGAAGCAAGATCCTTTCGAAAAAGAAAACCTAGCCGAATCGAATCCAGAAAAAGTGACGAAGCTACTTGAGAAGCTCAATGCTTGGAGGGTTTCAGTGGATGCCCAGATGCCCACTCCGAGTCCTAATTATAATCCTTTAAAAAAAGGGACGAAGAAAAAAGGGAAAGGCAAATAAGGGAGCTCCCGCCCTTTTCTTGAATCCAGCGCTTGCCCAAATCCCTTCCCGCGCCTACATCATCCCGCATGGCAACGATCAATTCCAATTTCCTCAAACTCAAAGCTGGCTACCTTTTTCCTGAAATCGCCCGTCGTGTAAAAGCCTACACAGAAGCTAATCCAGAAATCGCAGCGCGTATTATCCGTTGCGGACTCGGCGATGTCACCGAGCCACTCCCTGCCGCCGTACGCGAAGCGATGCACGTAGCCGTCGATGAACAAAGTGAACGCGCCACCTTCAAAGGATACGGCCCGGAACAAGGTTACGAGTTCCTCCGCCAAGCCATCGTCGACAATCAATTTGCCGACCTCGGAATCTCCGCTGACGAAGTTTTCATTTCCGATGGTTCAAAATGCGATACCGGAAACATCCTCGATATCTTTGGAAAAGGAAACGTGATCGCGATCACAGATCCGGTCTATCCCGTCTACGTGGATACCAATGTCATGGCCGGAAACACCGGTAACGCCGATGAAAATGGTGCCTACGAGGGCCTTCTATATTTACCATGTAACGCGGAAAACAAATTCGTCGCCGGCGTTCCATCTGAAAAAGCCGATATCATTTATCTTTGCTTTCCCAATAACCCAACTGGCGCCGTCGCCACACGTGCACAGCTTACCGAATGGGTGAACTACGCGAAGAAACACGATGCGATCATCCTATTCGATGCCGCTTATGAAGCTTTCATCCAAGACCCTGAAATCCCGCACTCCATCTACGAAATCGAAGGAGCTAAAGACTGCGCGATCGAATTCCGTTCGTTCTCGAAAAACGGAGGCTTCACCGGTATGCGCTGCGCATATGTCGTGATTCCGAAATCTGTTTCCGGCCGCACTGAGGACGGCACGCCTATCCCGATTCACCAACTCTGGTCCCGCCGCCACTCAACCAAATTCAACGGAGCATCCTACCCCGTCCAAAAAGGCGCAGCCGCTGTCTTTTCAGAAGAAGGTAAAAAACAAGTTTCCACGCTCATCCATCATTACATGGGAAATGCCAAACTCCTGCGCGAGGCCTGCCTCGCGCTCGGACTTCAAGTCTTCGGCGGCGTCAACGCCCCTTACGTTTGGGTCAGTTGCCCTAAAGGCGTGAACTCATGGCAGATGTTTGATAAAATGCTCCAAGAAGCCCAAGTCGTCATCACCCCAGGCTCCGGCTTTGGCTCCGCTGGTGAAGGCTATTTCCGCATCTCCGCCTTCAACACCCGCGAAAACGTCGAGGAAGTCTGCCGCCGACTCAAAGAGCAAATGTCTTAATCTGGTCTTTCATCCGGCAAATTTGCCAACTAACCTACCCCAATGTTACATCTTAAATTGGCATTGATCTCAGTCGGTTGCTTGACGCTTTGCCAATGCATCAGTCGAAATTACGCCGGACCACCCAACATGGGCGGACCAAATCCAGAGGCACGCCAAGCCGCCATCGCCAGCGAACCCACTGGTGATTTTTACTACGGCCGCCGCTACTACGTTGAAAAAACCCGTTTCTGGGGCTACTTACGCGAGCCTCGACAATCTGCTGAAAAATCCAAGCTGGTGATCTTCAAAGAAAACCGGACTAAAAACCCAGATCGCCTCTCAGAAGACGGGCCACCTGAAGCTCGCTACGGCTTTGATAACAACTACGAATACCGCATTTACGGCAATTACACGGGAGAAAAAGCCTACGATCCGAACAGCAATCAAGTTCTGCCAGTATTCTCTCTTACCGATTACCAGGTGGTAGACCGTCAGCCCGGCTGGCTCTTTAGCCCGAAAGACTATTTCCACCCTCAACGCTATACTCTCTGGGCTCACTAGTTTCGTGTAGGTTGAAATTTTAAACAAATTCATCCATGGGCACCGCTCAGAATTTACGTTCCGATCATGTCTGCCATCGAAGCTCCACAACCGTCCTCACCTGCATACGCCGCATGGCGCGCATGGCTGGATGAACACGCACCTAAACTTTTCCTTTTCGCGAAAAATCAGACTCGCACGCACGAAGATGCCCAAGACGTCCTCCAAGACGCCATCGTCAAACTGGTAGACAAAATCCGCGCAGGTGAATTTGTGGGCGGCCAAGAAGCATGGCAGCCCTACCTCTACACCACCATACGGAGACTCGCTATCGACCTCTCGAGAAAAGACGACCGTAGAAAACGTCGTGAAAATCATGTTTCTGGGGATATCGAATCCGATCAATACGAGTCCTTTCATCCATGGTTTGATTCTGCCGATAGCGACGACGAAACCCGTGGACAACTCGAGACCGCTCTCAAAACTTTACCTGAAAAATTTTCCTCCGTGATCATCATGAAAATATGGGGTGATCGCACATTCGCGGAAATTGGTGAATCTCTAGAAATTTCTCAAAACACAGCAGCCTCTCGGTATCGCTATGGACTTGAAGCTTTGAAACGTGAACTCGCATCAGCCCGCAAACGTGGCGACCTCTCGATCTGAAATCAACTCTCCTCATATGTCGAAAATTCCAACCATCGCCGAACAACAACTCGCAAATCTTCAACCGAATCATCTCGATGTAGATTTCATGTCGCGGTTACTTGCATCTACCGATGGGTCATTGTTCGAACTAACCGAGGCAGAGCTACAGTTTGAAAACAGCCTGCGTCAATTCTCTCCCAAAAAGCTATTGCCTTCCCAAAACAGCGCGCTTCTCGACATTCTCAAAAACACTCCCTTCCACGTTAATGAAAAAATCGTGCTTTTTCACAAGTCCGCATCTCGCGCAAGTGGAACAACATCGAGACTACGCCGCTTCAATCTCGCCGCTGCTGCTGCCGTGGCGCTCCTCGGTTCGCTCGCCGCATGGATCACTCCAAATCAAACCAAAGACGCGGTGGGGACCGTCCCCGGTAACCCATTAAATAGCTCAACGAGCACGTCTCCGGCTTCCAACTCTTTCTCACCCGCAGCTTTTAACCGAAATTTAAGTAACACTCACGATGAAGGTGTCATCTGGAATGAATCCAACCGCCCACATCGCGTCATGCGTTTCACTTACATGGATCGCATCACCTTAAAAAACGAAAAAGGTGATTCCATCCAAGTCGAACAGCCTAGGGAAGAGTATGTCATCATTCCTGAAAAAATTGACTGATTTCTTTATCCATCAGCAAACCCATCATTCGTCGTGAATTCTAAAGCACACACACTATCTCCCGTCCTTATAGCTGGTGTCATAGGAGTGTTTTCATTGTTAGGCAGAAATAGTGTATTGGCGATTGAGCCACCACCAGACAACGCCAAGCCACCCGCAGCGCTTTTGAATGAGGCTGAGAACATCCATGAAGTTCAGGCAAAGCTACCTTTTATCGGAGTTGTTACCGCATCACTTCCTAAAATGCTCGCAGATCATCTCGATCTCAAACCTGGCACAGGCGTGATCGTCCGCACCGTGCTTCCTAACAGCCCAGCTGATCAATCTGGACTCAAAACCAACGATATCATTCTCAAGATCAATGAGACCGCGATCAACGATCCAGAAGCTTTCGGCACAAAAATTCGCGACCTCAAGATTGGTGATAAGCTCAAGTTAAAGACCATCCAACGCGGCAACCCAACAGACATCGAAGTCACTCTTACTGAGCGTCCATTTGGCCAACTAGCAGAGATTCCAAATCAAGAACCGCTTCTCGAAGGCCTCCCAGATGCCCAAGCCCTGCGCCTCAAAGATTTGATCGAACGGAATCTCGGCGCTCTCGGTAAAAATGGATTAAAGGAAATGCTCGTGCCGGATGTGCGCGCTGATGAAAAACTTCAGATGCTCCGTGATCTCATGAACCATGCTATGGGTGACGAGCAGAAAATCCATCCAGATCAAAGCTCGAACATTCCATTCCAACAGCAATCCACGATTCGAATGATAGATAACGACGGATCCGTCGAAATCAAATCCAGCGGTGAAAGCACTGAAGTCATCGTCAGAGATAAATCGAATGCCGAGATTTGGTCGGGACCATGGGACACAGAACCTGACAAAGCCGCAGCGCCTGATGATATTCGCGAACGAATTGAAAAACTTAATATCAAAAAGGGCAAAGGCTTCTCTTTCCGCTTTGGCAGATAATTCTAACCCTCGCGGATAATAGCCTTAGAGCGTTTGCCGGCAACCGCTCTAAACCAAAAAGGCGTCCAAGCTCAGTTACCTTTCGTTTGCTTCGTCACTTTCGCGGTTAAAATCCAACTGCTCTAACGTGATGAAATCACGATACATTCAAGGTTCGACTTATGAAATGATTGATGACAGGTTTTCCCGCCTAACCGTGAAATTTTTCATCATCATTTTAGTAATCGCTGGTTCCATGCTAGGCATGGGCCAGCAGATCGAGCGGATCTGGACGGACGACCAAGGTCGTAATACCAAGGCGCTTCTGTTACGCGTAGAAAATGGCAACGCGATCTTGCAACTTCCTAGCGGCAAAGAATCTCCATTCCCCATAGCGAAACTATCTAAAGACGATCAGTTATGGATCAAAAATTTCAGTCAGCAAAAAAGCACGACTGAAAATAAGGATGATGAAAAGCTGAACTTTGACGCCCCATGGCCCGATCGGATCAAGTTTACGGATGATCCCGAGATTATAACTGTCAGAGAAGACAAAGATAAAAATGAGTTCGTCTATGAGTCTGCAAACTATCGCTACAACTGCAATGTGCGACTTAGTAAATCGGTCGTAAAAGGCTTCGCTGTGCTCTTTGAAGCTACCCATCAATTTGTTAGAGAATTACCCCTTGCTGTAAATGGCGGAGCCAAAAAAGATGGGAAGTACGAAATCATTCTCTTTGAATTAGAAAAAGATTATTTCTCCGCCGGCGGCCCTCCTGGTAGCGCTGGAGTTTATATTAGCGGAAAAAATATCGTCATGGTTCCGTTGACCAGTCTTGGTGTGAAAAAATTAGGTAGCGGCTACTCGTTGGATCGCGATAAGTCATCTAAAACCCTTCCTCACGAACTGACACACCAGTTGACCCCAAATCCCTACTACGCGCAGGGTTCGATGGGCTGGTTTACAGAAGGGCTCTCAGAGTATATTGCGGTTACTCCCTACTACGCAGGCGGATTATTCAACCTGAAGACAAACCCTAAATCCATCATGGAATACGCTACGGCTTACGGCAAAGACAGCAATGGAGGACGAGCTCTTGGCAAAGAAATCAACCTCGGACCACTCAAGAATTTTATGCTTCAGCCCTATTCTAGTTTTACATCAAACGCCAATATCAACTACGGCTGCGGTATGTTGATCACGAACTACTTCTTCCACATGGACAGAGAAAAAGACGCTGCACGAATCAAAACATTCCTCGCCGCACTCAGAGAGGGCAAACGTGGAGAAGACGCTCTAGAGATTCTGTTAGACGGACAAACATGGGTAGATCTTGAGAAAGACATCGCCAAAGCCTATTCTGGAAAAGGCATCAAATTTACCTTCACTGAATAACCTAAAATGCCCGAGGATTCATCCATCACCAAACAACTTCCACTACCAGCATTACCAGGAATCTCTCCTCAAGATCTCTCAGTTTGGCTCACGTCCAATCAAGAGCCAGCTTTCCGTGCCAAACAAATTCTCGATTGGGTCTGGAAAAAGAAGGTCACTTCGTTTGATCAAATGACCAATCTCTCAGCTGCATTGAGAGAAAAACTCACAGCCTCATTTCGGATCACCGCTCTCACTCACGCGAAAACCCAGGGAAGCGAAGACACCACACGCAAGTTCCTCTTCAAACTTCACGACGGCCGTTATATCGAATCCGTCCTCATCCCTGCCAACCCGGCACTCTACGGCGAAAAATCAGATCGTAGGACACTCTGCGTTTCCTCACAGGTCGGCTGCGCCTACGGGTGCAAATTTTGCGCATCCGGTCTAGCTGGTTACACGCGCAACCTCGATGCTTCGGAAATCGCCGGACAAGTCCTTGCCGCAGAACAAATCTCTGGTGAGCGAGTGGACAACCTCGTGTTCATGGGCATGGGCGAACCCATGGCGAATTTCGACAACCTGATGGTTGCGATTGCGCTGATCACCGGGCCGGAAACTCTACATCTCGGCGCGCGCCATTTGACGATTTCTACCTCCGGCCTCGCTCCACAAATCCGCAAGCTCGCCGATCATCCTCAGCAAATCCGTCTCGCGATCTCCTTCCACGGCGCCACTGATGAAGTCCGGAATCGCATCATGCCGGTGAATAAAAAATACCCGGTAACGGAATTGATGGATGCGCTGGCGCATTGGAACTCGACCAAAAAACAAAAGCTCACGCTGGAGTATATTTTAATCAAAGGCGTCAACGACGATCTCGAACAAGCCGCGATCCTCGCCCGTCACGCGCGAAGTATTTCCGCAAAGGTGAACCTGATTCCCTACAACACCGTCGAAGGCTTAGAATGGGAACGACCCGCCCTTTCCCACTGCCGTGCGTTCCAAGATGTGCTGAAACAAGCCGGTGTCACCGCCACCCTGCGTATCGAAAAAGGCCACGACATCGATGCCGCCTGCGGCCAACTACGTCTCAAACAAGAAACCGCTGAGGGGATCGTATAAGAGAGCCGGTCTGCGGCGGGCTGGATCACACCCGAGACTTGTCGGGGGGCACACGCCATCAAATGAGGCTTTAAACCTCGGATTGGTAAATAAAAGCCTCGTGACAGTTCATTGACAGCCACCTTCAGATTGCGGAGGGTGCGCTTAGTAATGATTTTCAAAAGTATCTGTAGAGACGTCGGGATCGGCGCAAATTCCTATGTGCTCGAAACCGGCGGAGTCCGAGTCATCCTCGATGCAGGAATGCATCCCAAAGAAGAAGGCATGACCGCGCAACCGCGCTATGACCTGATCGAAGACGACACCGCAGATGCGATTTTCGTTACGCATTCCCACTTGGATCACGTCGGCACCCTCCCGGTTTGTGTGGATCGCCAAAAACGCGCGCGGGTTTTCCTCACCCCAGAAACCGCCGAGCTTGCCTGCGCGATGCTACACAACTCCGTCAACGTGATGGAAAGCAAGCGCACCGAACTTGGCATTACGGATTACCCGTTTTTCGTCCACGGCCAACTGGATCGCATGAAAGGAATTTTCGAACGACGCAAGGTCGGGAAAAAATTCGATGTCGATGAAAAGGGAAAACTGAAAGCAGAGTTTTACGATGCCGGACACATTATGGGCTCGGTGGGGGTCATGTTTGAGGCCGAAGGCAAAAAAGTTTTCTACACAGGAGATGTAAACTTCGAAGACAGCACTCTACAAAAAGGCGCAGTATTTCCGGAGGAAGAAGTCGATGTGCTCATCGTAGAAACCACTCGGGGCGAGCAAGCGCGGCGCGCAGATTACTCTCGTCGCGAAGAGGAAAACGCATTTGCTGAAGCAATTAACCGAGTTTTAAAGCGTGGTGGATCCGCCTTGGTTCCCGTTTTTGCGATGGGCAAAACCCAAGAGGTTTTGACGATGCTTCAACGCTTTAAAGAAGAAGGACTCATCAATGAAAAGGTGCCGGTCTACATCGGTGGACTCAGCACCAAGATGACCACGATTTACGATAAGTTTTCCGATGTCTCTCGCCGCAACCGCCGTGGCTTTAAATTCCTTTCGGATATGGAACTCGCTGGCGGCAACAAGAAGCGTGTTGGCCCAATCCCTTTCAACAATGGCTGCATCTACGCGCTCTCCAGTGGCATGATGAGCGAAAAAACTGTTTCTAATAATTTCGCCCGCCAAGGCGTATTGGAAAATAAGAAGCACGGGTTATTCTTCGTGGGTTATGCAGATTCAGAAACTCCCGGCGGGAAGATCCGCGCAGCGAAACCCGGCGACATGGTCGAGCTCGATGCGGCTTATCCACCCGTGAAGCTTAACTGCGAAGTCCGCATCTTCGATTTCTCCGGCCACTCCACCCGCGATGCGATCGCCGACTTCGCAGTGCGCGTGAAGCCAAAGAAAATATTCCTCGTCCACGGCGATGACGGAGCGATGGCGTGGTTCAAACAAGAACTGGAAAATCGCTTACCTGGGACTGAAGTAATGATTCCTGAGCCGGGTGTGGAATTTGATATTTGAGTGCAGGTAGCCCCGACTTATCGGGGTTAAAAGTCCATATTGGTGTGATGAGGGCGCGTATCAACCTACGCAACGGACCTAGTGACTTGTTCGCCATAGCTCATTGAGCGACGGCGAAAAAACATTGGATGGAATGCATCATTTGGCTCGAGCGCAATCCATCTGGAAGTTGGGATTTCGCCACGACTTTTATTTATTAGATGAATAAATAAAATCGATTCACGTCAGACACCCATGAAGACGATCTTACTTCCCGCCGTATTCGCACTCACACTCGCCAATCCATCATTCGCACAAACCTGCCGGGAGGTGGTTCGTGATGCTTCTGGGCGTGTCGTCCAGACCATCCAACGCCATGCGGAAACAGGCGGAAGTCAACGTGCGGTAATACGAGATGCCTCAGGCAGCCTCATCGGAACTACAACAACCCGCGCCGGCTACGGCACCAGCAGCGCACGCACCGATTTCCGAGACGCCAGCGGTAGACTGACAGGAACCGCTACAACACAAACCAACCCTAACCTATCAACTTCTAAAACCACCTACCGAGATGCGGCATACCGCTTAACAGGCAGCGCCCAGACTACTAACTCTCCATATTCCAGTTCACGCACTCAGTTTCGTGATGCGTCGGGGCGACTTACCGGCTCTCAAACCACCAGTGGACAGCGCTTCGGCTCGACTACAAGCACCCAACGCGACGCATCAAACCGCTTAACCGGAACCAGCTCAACTACTGGCAAATGCATCGGCATGCCTCTAGTGCCAGTTCCACCGACTGGGACGAAAAAATAAATTTTAACGTGTTAGGAATCTCGCACGTCATTTCGATATATTTTATAGAGTTTTTATGAAATCTACCTACCCATCTCCGACCCCAATAAATAATGTTTGGATATGAATTTCCTAGATTTCACCAATCTATTTTCAACCACTGCCGATCCCGTGAGCCTGATTGAGGGACGTCGCGCTATTACGGAAAGTGGTGCTCTGGATGCGCAGCGTCTCGACTCGATGCTTGCTGAGTGTTTTCCTAATCTCCGCTTTCGATCTGGAATCCTGAAGCCGGCGGCACCGGACATACGATCCGCATCTTTAGAAACGCTAGAATACCGACTGTGTTTCAAAACGAATGGAAGACTTGGCTAACTCTTTTGTCCTAACCCCTCACCGCCTGAGATGAAACCTTTCAGCAAGCCAACTGCTCATTTCAGCTCATGTCTTAATGGCTAGTCAATGCTCGCCAGATGGGATTAGAACTTCATGATACTTCAATTAGATCAAACCCATGAGAACTGAATTCCTGCAGAAATGCGCGCTGCTTTTGATTGCGGTCTTCGCATCAATCCTTAGCGCAACCGCACAGGGTTTGACGTCATTAAAAGGCTGTGAACTCATTCCTACTCAGTGGTCGGACGGGGACAGCTTTCTCGTGCAGGTGCCAGACGAAACTCAGTATACGATTCGTCTTTACGGAGCTGATTGTTTTGAATGGCATGTGAACGATGAGACTGATGCAAGACGTCTTCGGGCACAGCGCCGATATTTTGGTATTTCTGAGGCTGGGGGCTCACCTCGGGCATCCATGCAAATCGCCAAAGATTTCGGAAAGGCTGCGGCAGATGAAGTGGCACTGGCTCTGAAGGCATCATTCACGGTTCATACCGCATTCGCTGATGCGCGAGGCGATGGAAAACACAAACGAATATACGCCTTCGTAACCACCTCAGCGGGGGAGGATTTATCCGAGCGCTTAGTTCGCATGGGAATCGCCCGGGCTTTTGGAGTTAGCCGTGAAACTCAGACCGGAAAATCATCTAAGGAGTATAGCGCATTCCTAGAAGACATTGAATTTAAGGCCGCCAAGCTTGGGGTAGGAGCTTGGGCAAAGACCAACTGGGAACGACTCCCAACGGAACGACAAGCGGAACGCCAGGAATCCGAAGAACTCGGTTTAGCTACGAGCGCAGCTAAACTGACATCCGGCCAAAAAATCAACCCCAACACCGCCGCCCGCGACCAACTCATGCTCTTACCCGGCATAGGCGAAGTCACCGCAAACCGCATGATAAAATCTCGCCCATTCAAGAAAGTGAATGACCTGCTTAAAGTTGAAGGAATTGGCGAGAAAACCCTTGAGCGCCTCGCACCCTTTCTTGACCTGTCGCTGAAGTGATTCCCCATGAGTTCACCGCATAAAAAACATTTTTGACCTCAGGTGCAGCATCTTAACATTCTCTAAATGTCCTTGCGCCCGTCCCAAATGGCACGTGATTAATCCGTTTTTCTTGAAACAGCAGGGACGGCAGCCCATCACAAAAAACCGCTGCTAAAAAAAGAACGCAAAATCGGAGAGCTGCGCCTCTGGTGGGCTTACTGCTTTTTACAAAAAAATTAGTCGGATGTAGGCGTAGGCTGTTTGCCAAAAGTCTAATCCTATTCGAAGTCGTGCTTCTGCCCGACTTTCCCCATTTCCCCATTTCCCCATTTCCGCGGATAAGCCGGCCAGAGGCGCGGCTCTCCAAGATTTTGGATCAGATGAATTCGTTGACCAAATTCTCAAGCATTTCTTGGCGACCTGAATCGAGGGTCGGCTCTCCATTGGAGAGGGCAAAGTCGCTGACTTCAGATAAACTGATTTGCTTGTTAGCGATTTTTGCGCCGATGCCAGTGGTCCACGATTTGTAGCGGTTAGTGACAAACTCTTGGAGTCTGCCGTCTTCACGAATGGCGGCTGCGATTTTGAGACCGCGAGCAAAAGCGTCCATTCCGCCTATGTGGGCGTGGAAAAGATCGGATGGTTCGTGGGATTCGCGGCGGCGTTTCGCATCGAAGTTCAAGCCGCCTGTCGTCAATCCGCCCATTTCCAAAATTTTGAGCATGATCTCCGTGGTGAGGTAGATGTCCGTTGGGAACTGGTCGGTATCCCAGCCGATGAGTTCATCGCCTTGGTTCGCATCGACAGAACCGAGTGCATTTGCATCGATGGCGACGGTCATCTCGTGAAGCATCGTGTGTCCAGCGAGAGTTGCGTGGTTGGTTTCCAAGTTCAGTTTGAAGTGATCCATAAGACCATACTGACGGAGGAAGTTGAGGCAGGCGGCGGAGTCGGAATCGTATTGATGCGTGGAGGGCTCGCGCGGTTTTGGCTCGATGTAGAACTGGCCTTTGAAGCCGATCTTTTTGGCGTAGTCCACGGCGAGATGGAGTAGGTTAGCGAGGTTATCGAGCTCGCGTTTCATATCGGTGTTGAGAAGGGTTGAGTAACCTTCACGGCCACCCCAGAAGGTGTAGCCTTCGCCGCCGAGTTTCAAAGTGCCGTCCATGGCTGCTTTGACTTGAGCTGCGCCGTAGGCAAAAACATCTGCGTTTGGCGAGGTACCTGCACCCTGCGAGTAGCGTGGATGTGAGAACAAGCAAGCAGTGCCCCAAAGCAATTTCTTACCATGGGCTTTCTGAAGATCGAGCAAGTGGTCGGTGACTTTTTCTAAAGCAGCGTTGGATTTCGAAAGATCTCCAAGCTCTGGCGCGATGTCGCGATCGTGCCAGCAGTAGTAATCGATTCCGGTTTTATCAAGAAACTCGAAGAAGACATCCGCACGTTTAAGAGCATTGGAAACAGAATCACTCTGATCATCCCATGGCATCAACGCAGTCGGGCCACCGAACGGATCGGAAAGTCCATTACGCATGACGTGCCAGTAGGCAGCCGCAAAACGGCAGTGATCTTTCATCGTTTTCCCAGCAACGATTTCCTCGGGATTGTATTGTTTGAACGCGAAAGGATTTTTCGATTTCGGACCTTCGTATTGAATTTTTGGAATATCTGGGAAAAAAGACATATGAAGGATTTATGGATTCTGAATCCTAGCGGCAAGATTGAAAATTAAAAAATACAAGGTGGGAGTTGATTCGCCTTCACGGAAATCATAACACTGAGGAGTGAACCGCCCCGTCGATGCCGTTATAGAGTTTCTCCAGTCCCAGCAGGCACATGGAAAAACCCATGTGCTATTGGACAACGAGGCTCGCGACGGGCTGCGCGAGCTTTTCATCCGGGCGCGAACACCCGTCGAGGCCCAACCCGACATCCCAGGTGATTCCAGCGCGCCACGGACCATTCCACAAGTCGTGGAGCTCGTCATTGAAGGTGAGGATAAATCTACGAAGCTTGAAAGCATCAAGCGCCAGGTCGCGAATTGGGCGCCGGCTCTCTCATTAGGTAGCCTTCGTGAAACCATGGTATTTGCAGCGGGTAACCCCGAGGCTAAAATCATGCTCATTGGCGAAGCTCCAGGTTATTACGAGGAGAAGGAGTGTCAGCCCTTCATGGGGCCAGCTGGACAAAAATTAAGTGATATTCTTAAAGCGATGGGAATCACCCGAGAAGAGGTTTATATCACATACCTTGTAAAATTTCGTCCCGCCATCCCGAAGCAAACCACCAACAACCGTAACCCCAGTCTCGCGGAGATCCATGCATGCATGCCGATATTGCGGGCAGAAATTTCCGTAATAAATCCGGCCGTGATTATCGCTCTTGGAGATTCAGCTGTCGAAGGGCTACTAAATATTAAGGGCGCTATAGGTGGAGCGCCCACTAAGTGGCATGATTTTTCCGGAATCCCAACGCGGGCCACCTATCACCCAGTGCACCTTCTCAAGACAGGTTCAAACGAAGTTAAGCGCGCACTGTGGGAAGACATGCTCGCGGTGATGGAAAAAATCGGCATGCCGATTTCCGACAAACAGCGTGGGTTTTTCCTACCTAAAGTTTGAGGGGGAATATATAAGAGGGCGACAAGATGAAGCCCTCCTTGCGGTTCATACCATGCCTTTTTCGCCAAGTACAGGAATCGGCTTTGGCGTAATTTTACGGCGCAGGCCAAACTGCCTCACTGCATGG
>CAWUUP010000023.1:0-9648 GCA_963925255.1 uncultured Luteolibacter sp. | reverse complement strand
CTCGCTTGAAGAAATCACGCGTGAGGTCGGGAGAGAACGACTTGTGATCGATCTATCCTGCCGCCGTACTTTAGATGGTTGGAGGGTGGCGATGAATCGCTGGCAAACGCTCACAGAATTGGAAATTTCCGCACAGACATTGGATGAGCTTCTACCGTATTGCGCTGAGTTTTTGGTGCATGCTGCAGATGTCGAGGGGCTTTGCGGCGGCGTGGATCAAGAATTGATCAGTTTTCTGGGAGGATGGGGAAAATGTCCGGTCACTTATGCGGGTGGAGCCGCGACCATGGATGACGTGCGCTTGGTGGATGAGCTTGGAAAAGGTTTAGTCGATGTGACCGTGGGTAGCGCTTTAGATTTATTTGGCGGTAGCGGGGTATGCTACGCAGAATTAGCCGCCATGAGTGGGACTTGATTGATCTCCCACGAAAATAACGATGATTGCTTGTCAAAAGGTTTCGAATTCCTAGGGTTTGCGCACTCCGCACCTAAAAGCACATGACGGAGACTCTAATTTTATGAATAAGAAAGCACTTACCACTGCCGCAAACGAATCCCGTGGCCTCGCTATGGATGCCGTCTACGCCTGTAATTCCGGACACCTTGGTCTACCACTCGGCTGTGCCGAAGTTGGCGCAGTTCTCTTCGGTGATGCAATGAATTTTAATCCCGATGCACCGCGCTGGCTGAACCGAGATCGTTTTATTCTTTCTGCCGGTCACGGCTCGATGTTCCTCTACAGCTGGCTTCATCTCTCGGGTTATGCGGTATCGAAAAACGATGTCGCCTCTTTCCGTAAACTTCATTCCATCACTCCAGGACATCCTGAGTATCATGAAACCCCGGGTGTCGAAGCGACCACAGGTCCACTCGGACAAGGTATCGCTAACGCAGTAGGATTTGCCATTTCCGGAAAACGCGCTGCTGCAATTTACAATACCGCCGAGCACACGCTTTTCAATCATCACGTGATCGCTCTCCATGGCGATGGCTGCCTTCAAGAAGGTGTTGCCAAAGAAGCTATCGCATTCGCCGGACATAACGGCCTCGATAACTTGATCCTTATTTATGATAGCAACGATGTGACGCTCGATGCGATGGCGGATCAAAGTCAGAGCGAAAACGCATTGCAGTATTTCACGTCCCAAGGCTGGGATGCGATTGAGATCGATGGACACGACTTAGCATTGATCCAGCAAACGATCGCTAAAGCGAAGACCAACGATAACGGTAAACCTAAAGTGATCATCGCTAAAACGGAGATCGGTAGAGGAATTCCTGAAGTTGCAGGTTCTGCAAAAGCACACGGCGAAGGTGGCGCGAAATTCATCGAAGCTGCTCGTGCAGGTTTGGGTCTTCCGAGCGAAGAGCACTTCTTCGTTTCCGCAGAAACCCAAGCGTTTTTCGCACAGCGCAAACAAGAACTTATCGGTCAGTTCAACGCATGGGAGGCGACTCATGACGCATGGTCAAAAGCCAATCCTGAACTTGCAAAACAATTGGCAGACGGCGTTGCACTTGCAACTCCATCAAATCTCTCCGACAGCATTCCTGCTTTCCCAGCTGATTACAAAGACGCGACCCGTTCCGCTGGCGCGAAAGTCATCAACGATGTTGCTAAAGCCATTCCACAATTCCTCACCGGGAGTGCGGACCTCTTCGGATCGACCAAAAACTATCTCACCGGCGCAGGTGATTTCTCCGCATCGAATCCTACCGGACGTAACATCTGGTTCGGTATTCGTGAGCATGCGATGGGTGCAATCTGCAACGGCATCGCTTACGACGGGCTTTTCCGTGCGAGTGGAGCGACATTCTGCGTATTCGCGGATTACGTTCGCCCTGCCATTCGTTTGGCGGCTCTCTCGAAACTCCCCACCGTATTCATCTTCACTCACGATTCCGTCGGAGTCGGCGAAGACGGCCCAACTCACCAACCGGTTGAAACGGTCAGCGGTTTGCGTGTGATTCCAGGTCTCGATGTGATTCGTCCGGGAGATCCAGAGGAAACTGCTGGTGCGTTCATCGCCTCGATGACGCGCAGCGATGGCCCAACTGCTCTGATCCTAACCCGTCAGGCAATCCCAACGATGAGCAGTCTTTCTGTCCAAGAGCGTCGTGATGGCGTGCTCCGCGGTGGTTATGTCGCGGTGAAAGAAACCGGCGCATTGAAAACCATCCTCATCGGCACAGGCTCGGAGTTGCAACATTGCGTCGAGGCTGCCAAGCAGCTTGGCGAAGGTGTGCGCGTGGTTTCCATGCCTTGCGTTGAGCGCTTTGAAAGACAATCAGGAGAATACAAAGAGAGCGTTTTACCGAAAGCCTGCACCAAACGGGTTTCCATCGAAGCTGGCGTCACCGATATCTGGTGGAAATACGTTGGCACCGATGGCAAGACCCTCGGCATCGATCGTTTCGGCATCAGCGCACCTGGCGATGTCGTCATGAAAGAGCTCGGCATGACTGCCGCAGATGTCGTTGCTGCTGCGAAGTAAGCAATTCTCTTTAGATACTTTTAAAATCCGCAGCTTTCGAATCATCGGGGCTGCGGATTTTTTGGTTTAACCCGTAACTTTCTTGTCAGACGGGAGGTTTCGTCACACTTTGGGTCATCGTGAAAGTTGGATTACTGCTTAACCCGAGAAAAACTGGCGGGTTGAAAACTCTGCTAGCGTTGAGAGCTGCGCTTGAGCAGAGAGGATGTGAATGTATTTTGGAGCGTGAAACAGCCGAGCTTGCAGGCGAGTTTTCAGATATTGATGCGAGCACGTTTGCAGATCATGTTGATCTAGCTGCCGTGTTGGGAGGTGATGGCACAATGATGCATGCGGTGGCGCGTTTGGGAGTTTTTGAAAAACCTGTCGCTGGTATTAATATCGGGACACTTGGATTTCTAACAACTTGCACTGATGACGAAATCGAGGCGTTTGCAGATGCTGTGGCAAATGGAAGCTATCGCACCAGTATCCGCATGTTGTTGCATGCGCAGGTCGTTCGTAAATCAGGTATAATCGAGACATATCACGGTTTGAATGAGGTCACGATGGCACGTGGTGAAACGGGACGTTTGGTCACATTGATCGCGAAGGTGGACGGTGAATGGCTGAATCGTTATCGCGCCGACGGCTTGATTGTCGCTACACCTACAGGATCCACAGCCTATTCACTTTCCGCCGGCGGTCCTTTGATCGCACCGCAGTCATCCGTCATGGCGATCACGCCGATTTGTCCGCACAGCTTGAGTCAGCGTTCATTAGTTTTATCCGATGATGTTGAAATCGAGATCTCACCCGAATATGACGACGATGGAACGATGATTTTCACAGTCGATGGTCGTGATACCACACGCATTGATCCAGGTGATCGAGTGGTCGTGAAAAAATCTTCCAGGTCATTTCATCTTCTACAACTCGAAGGCACTTCATTCTATGAAGCTCTCCGTCAGAAGCTTGGTTGGCAGGGGGTGTGAGAATATCAGCGGGTTTTCTTTACGATCTGTTTTCTAAACAGAGGAAGGAATTCTTTTTCGATGTATGCGTGTGCAGCGGCTAAGCCTTCTTCGCGATAGATATTTCCGATAATGGCTTCGACGCTGGTTGGGTTTCCGAATGAACTCAGAAATTCATTAGAAGTCAGATGGGTGAACCACACTCCATCCATGCATTTACGCTCTTCCAAAACAAATTGTCTGGCATAGAGAGCCAACACGGCATCGCCAATCCAGGCTGCTTCACGTTCAATTTTTAGCGCTTCGTTTCGAGTCACGGAATGATATTGGACTCAAGGAATAGGTCGTGCGAGTTTTTCTGTGCGCTCGCGTGAAATTCTTTGGCGCAATTGCTTCTCAGATTCCGCATCCCAGTAACCGGGCTGTAATTCAAGAAAGACTGATGAATAAGGCAGCGCCGTTGACGTGCGGATCACTAAGACATCGAAGCTGCTTTGCGCAGATTCGATCAGAGTCAGCAAAGATTGCTGATCAATCTCCGTGGATTCGTGGCTGTGAAGGGCGCTTTTGATCTGATCTCTTAATACATCAATGCCTGGCGCAACGTCATTTTCGACAGCACGCATTTCACGAGTGAGGTAGATGTTAGGTTTTACGTGTTGGGTTTTCTCCAAAGCGTTTAGTATGTAGTCTACGACCTCAGGAATTTCAGCATTGGAGTTCACTTGGCTTACTCCATTTCTGCTGTGGGAAGGGAAAGAGGCTTCTGCAATGACAATCCAATTCCGGTAGCCGAGCTGGCTAACTTGGTGGTTCACAGAAGATTTCCAATCGTTTCGGTAATATGGAAAGCTGCAACCAAACAAAGTGGGCGCAACCGTCATGATGATGGCTCGACTGAGAAATCTCATGGATGGGTTAGAGAAGCGATGAATCAAAGTTGGCGATGCGAGCCATCACAAAAAGGAGCATTTTGAGAAGCTTTGCACTGGCAGAGGCTAACCGTGGTGGTCTCTTCGATGACAAATTTTTTCGGCTGAAGGCCGGTGCCTTTATGGGAGCCATCGCAGAACGGTCCGTGACTCGTTCTTCCGCATGAACACCACCAGTAGGTGCCTGGCTCCAGCTCCATTTTTATCGATTTGGTATCAGTTGGTATTGGAGCTTCGGACATAATGTTACGTTATTCGTTGACGGATACGGTTGTGTTAATCGTTTCCTTATTTTCTAAGGGAAAGATTTTAAGGGTCTCTAATGAAAGGCGTCCTTGTTTGGGATGTAGGTCCTGAGGAATTTGGTGAAAAAAAGCCACTCCCAACCAGCTGAGTAGCACTGCGGAGGAGATGCCGATAAAGTAGGAAACGTTCATCTGGTTGAGAAATTTCTTAAAAGAGGCGTGATTCTATTGCAGAATAAATCTGGAATGCCAATAAAAAATCGGATTTCTTAAATATAAAGTTAAGTTTATCATTTCTAACTTGCAGGATGAGGTGGCTTTTCCCATCGAAGGGTATGCCTCTTTCCGCTGTTCTTTTTGATTTTGATGGAATCTTGGTGGATACCGAGTGGGAAATTTACCAAGCATGGCTGGAGACGTTTCGTGACCATGGTCAAGACCTTCCGCTTTCACTCTACACTCGTTGCATCGGCTCGGATTTCGATGCTTGGTCGCCCAAGCTACACTTGGAAGATTTAACTCAGCTGAAGTTCGATTGGATCAACATGGATGAGCGCCGCCAAATCAGAATCCGCACCGCTCTAACCCAACACGGTCCAATAGAAGGAGTCGTGGCTGTGCTGCAATTATTGGCCGATCTCGGTATTCCGACCGCGGTTGTCTCCAGCTCATCGCATCATTGGGTGGATGGTTGGTTGGAGAAGCTGGGTTTAATCAGTTTTTTTCAAGAGGTGGTCTGTAAAGGCGATGCCGCTAAAATCAAACCCGCGCCTGATTTGTTTCTTGAGGCGTCACGTCGTTTGAAAATCGATCCCGCAGAATGTCTTGTGATCGAAGATTCGCTTAACGGCTTAAATTCCGCCAAAGCAGCGGGAATGAGGGCGTGGATCGTGCCGAATCGGGTGACTTCAGGCCTCGATTTCCGTGAAGCAGATCGTGTGTTCTCAGGTTTTGCTGAAATGGAAGCCGTAATCAGCGCTGATCAAAGTCCGCTTGGATGTCGCATCGCGTGACCTTTTGCGCCGCGAGTCGCCGTTTTCCACTTAGGCCCAGTATTGCTATTACTGCCACCCGTATCTAGACGAAGTCCAGCGACAGTCATGAATACGTGACCTTTTCGCACATAAATTGTAATCCAGTCACCTTCACCTTTTCTGCCGTAACTGAAATAGCCTTGCGAGGTGAGGGATCCGCGAAGCAATCCCGCTTCACGAAGAACATACGAGGTAGTGCCTGAGCAATCGTAGCCATTATCCAGATGGTTCGCGTGCCCGCCACCCCATTTATATGGCTTACTTTGGAGTCGATTTCAAGCAGCGATGGCCCTCTTGACTGCTGCTGGTGCGCTGCGCGGTGCATAGGCAATTCCGTTTCGAATCAACGCCGTTTTGCCATGCTCAAAACGATACGAAACTGGATGTTTCGCATAGACTTGGTTTGAGCAGGAATGGAGTAATGCGCCGGCTGCCAGGAGCAAAAGGGCGACAAGCCAACGTTTCATGCAGTTAGCATTCTACATTTAGTAAAGAAGTTCAAATATTTTCTATTACTTAACTAACTCACTGCAATTAACGATTGAAACAAACGATTGAATCGCTTTAGCTCTATGGCTTAGCTGGCTTTTAATTTCTGGTCCAAGGTCGGCCAAAGTTTGTGAATAACCTGTGGGGATAAACAAAGGGTCGTATCCAAAACCACCATTTCCAGAGGGTTCACGTGTGATTTCGCCCTCGACCTCGCCATGGAAGTCAGCGATCTCCTGGCCGTTTTTTGCAAGGACAAGCGTGCACAGGAAGCGTGCACTGCGCTGGTCTTGATCGGCCATTTCGGAGATGAGGCGTTGGTTGTTTTTTGAATGGTTTCCTTCTTCCCCGCCAAAGCTGGATGACCAGACACCGGGGGCTCCGCCAAGAGCGTCGACCTCTAGACCGGAGTCATCGGCGAGCACCCAGCCGTCGATGTGACGACTGATCCCCAGCGCTTTGAGTCGGGCATTTTCGAGAAAGGTGGTTCCTGTCTCCTCGATCTCTGGAAGTTCGGGAAAAGAGGTGACGTCGAGAATCTCGAAGCGCTCGCCTAGGATATGGCGGATTTCCTCGGTTTTATGTGCATTACGTGTCGCAATAATTAGGCGTGGAAGGTCTGGCATAAAGAGGGTTTCCGATTTTTTTTGTATTTAGCCAAGAATTTTAGAATAAACGAGCGGTTTTCGTATCTAGATAATAATGAAATTTTTAAATCACCTCGCGGTATATTCGTTTTGTGTGGCAGTCATGGTTTCGGCCTCTTTGGCGAATGCGCCGAAAGGATGGGAGACGGATGTTGATGCTGCGCTAGCTCTGGCGGCTAAGGAAAATAAGGCAGTGATGTTGGAGTTTACTGGATCTGACTGGTGTCCGCCGTGCATCATGATGGGGAAGAAAGTTTTCTCCAAAGAGGAGTTCGTGAAAGCGGCATCTAAAAACTATATCTTGGTGCATTTGGATTTTCCTAAAAAAGACAAAAAGCTCGCGGAAAAAAATCAGCCGTATCTGGAGAAATACAAAGTTTCAGGTTTTCCTACGGTCGTATTGTTGGATTCAAAAGGAGTGGAGTTCACCCGCTTCATTGCTTCAAAATATCCAGAGCTTGAATTATTTCTCGCGCATTTATCCGAAGCTCTCGAAAATAAAGATCTAGATTAAACGACCATGAAAAAATTACTATTAACCTTACTCGTCTCACTAACAGCTGTCTCATTCTCCATGGGTGCGGAGAGTCTTTGGATGCATGATTTTGAAGCAGCTAAAGCAAAGGCAGTCAAAGAAGGGAAACCGATATTCATCAATTTCACCGGCACCGATTGGTGTGGATGGTGTATTAAACTGGAAAAAGAAGTTTTCAGCAAAAAAGCGTTTCAAGATTACGCAAAGGAAAACTTGGTTTTAGTGGAAATCGATTTTCCAAAGAAGAAAGAGCAAACCGCTGAGCTTAAAGCGCAGAACAAGAAACTGGATAAAGAATATGGTGTCGAGGGTTACCCGACCTTGTATCTCTTGGATGCAACAGGAAAAAAACTCACCGAAGACATCGGCTACCGCGAAGGCGGACCTGAGGCATATGTCGAACATTTGAAGAGTTTGCTTAAAAAGTAGATTTCAAGAACGCTGCTTAGTTCGATTACCCTGCTCAGTCATTGGATTGAGCAGGGTTTTTAGCAAAGAGACTCGACAAAAAAATCTAACCTAGCTTGATCTTCTACAAAACCGATCCTTCACTCAATATCTTGCCTCGCATAAAATATGTTCATATGAACATATTTTATGCCGTCTATCTATCAGCCACGCCGCCCCCGCGCCTCACCTCTCTGGCAGCTTGTGAATCACGGCTGGAGTTCCTTTTCCGCTGATTATGAAAAAAAACACCGCCCTATACTCGGTCCTCTCAAATCCGCTACCATCACCACCGTCGAATCCTTCCTCCGCTGCGGCGATCTTGCTTCTGGATTCACGCGCCTCGAATGCACGGATTGCGGCCATGATCGGTTACTCGCCTTCACCTGCAAGACTCGTCACTTCTGTCCCGCTTGCCATCAGCGACGCGTGCGATCCACCAGTGAATGGATCGCTGGATCTGTCTGCCATCAAGTCCCTCATCGACAGGTGGTTTTCACCATTCCCAAAGTGCTGCGCGGCATCTTTCGCAAACGTCGTCAGTTGCTTTCTCTTCTGTTCCAAAGCGCGATCGATACCTTGACTGAATCCTTTCGTCTGCAACTCGGTCTTCCCGAAGGCAAAATCGGGGCCGTCGCCGCAGTTCATACTTTTGGCGATTACCTTGTCTTCCATCCCCATCTGCACGTGCTCGTCGCTGACGGCTTGTTTGCCCCCAACGGGCGCTTTCACTGCCTGCTGCAAGGAGCTATCGGTCCTATGACCGAGTTGTTTCGCCATCGCTTCCTCGCTATCCTCCAGGAAAAGAAACTCATCAGTCCTAACAAACTGAGTGATCTGCTCGGTTGGAAACATTCCGGATTTCACGTTCACGACGGCCGCGACGATCTCATCGATGCTAACAACCACGGCGGTCGCAAGCGACTCGCTGAATACCTGCTGCGCCATCCTTTCTCCCTCCAAAAAATCACCTGGAACGCCACCAGTAAAACCGTCATCTATCGCTCCAAGCGGCATCATAACACAAAACGCAATTTCGAGATCTTCAAGGCACCCGATTTCATCGCCGCTGCTCTCTTGCACCTGCCTCCCAAGGGTCAGCAAACCGTGCGTTATTATGGAGTTTATTCTAACAAAGCTCGCGGTCGACCACGCGAAACTTCTCCCACCATTCTGAATACCTGCCGTAATCAGCTAGATGTTACTCATACTGATCCTCACAATGAACGTTCGGGACAGGGCATGCTCATGCTCGTTGAGCCACCAGCCAAGCGCAGCGCCCGACTCATGCGTCCCTTGTGGCGTGATCTCATCCTAGAAGTATGGGGCGGCGATCCTCTCGAATGCCCTTGCTGCTACGGCACGATGAAAATCAAGCGGCCCGTGCTGCGCCGTGAGGAAGTCGAATTTTTTCTCCGTCTCCATGGATTATGGGAAGACGTGGTGAGGTTGCCCCGACCGCCTCCACCACCTTTCGACATCGAGAGTCTCCAGCGCATCGAGCCGCCCTGGCGAGCTATCAAGGAATGGATCCCTGACGAAGAACCCAATCTCGATTGGTTCAATCGTACAGGGAATACATCGAATCCCGACCCTGATGGCTTCGACCAACGCCAAACATGGAAGCCTGCCGAAATCCATTTGGAAGACGGCCGCATCTTGGTTTTCGATTACGCCTGATAAGCAGGACGCGCGCACAATAGACCCCGCAGCAGACCGAAAACCGCAGCAGGGTGGGGGAGCTGTGCCCTTAAGTCTGCAATCCGTGACCAAATGATCGTGAATAGGCATCTTCGTCCCTCTAATTTTAGCTTTTTAGATTTTCAGCATTTTAGCTTTTACCAAAAAATCTCCCCTTTTCCCCCGCAACC